>NZ_BAAFZI010000055.1:0-13151 GCF_045862175.1 Lacticaseibacillus salsurae
TTTGGACGACATGGAGAACTCACAGATGAGTATCAAGTAGAGTTCTATTTTCCAAATCCTCACGCTCCTTGGGCCAGAGGAAGTAACGAAAATACAAATGGATTGATCAGGGAATATATTCCCAAAGGAACAGACATCGCTACGATCACAGACGAGGAAATCAACCGAATGGTGTGGCAAATCAACACTCGACCACGCAAGATGTTCGGATGGAAATCTTCGCTTGAAGTCTTCTGGTCAGAGATGTTCCACTTAGCTTGACAATTCAAGCACTGAAAACGCCGCCTCTGGTAGAAGACGACGTCTTGGCACCAAACACTAAATGTTTCGCCACTTACATTACTTGTGGCCATCTAGCCAGTGATCCAAAATTAAGAGGAGCACACCAACAAGTAACGGCGCGACAATCGCGGTATCGAACTGAGACACTTTCTTCACCACCTATCGGCGCGGTATCACGCTGGTAGGACGTAGCGGCATCAATTATTATATCGGGATGACAAGACAAAATCTAGCTTGATGAGAAAGCCCTAATCCCAAAAAAAGAAGCCTTGCTAACGGCTTCCTTATGCTTACAAGTTTAAATGGATAACGTTGAGCTCACTGCCCCCCAGCAGTTTAATGCGCCCAAACGATCCGGTTGACCGTGTTGGAAATGCAAGTTTGCAACACGACGGCTTCACCTTGACCAGCAGAGGTGATAGCATTCCATTGGTCTTTACCAGTTTTCGTGGAGTATGATTGGTCATTCACATCATCCCTGGCATACACCGTATAAGTGCGCGCATTCCCATTGGCATCGGTGACCGTCACTTGACTGCCGACGCCTAAGCTCATGATCCAAGCAAAGGTGTTGCTTTTGGCATGACCGGCGATTTCAGTGGTCAACCCATCGGTGGTGGACAGGCGCGTGGCCCCGCCCCAAGTCATCGCCAAACCTGCTTGTGCCGGAGCCGAGGTACGGCTCATGGAACCAAGGACGACATCCGTTGAATGCCCTAAACCAGAAATTGTCCCGACATAAGTTTCGCCGGTGGCGTTTTGAATGCTGGCCGCCTTGGCTTGGGCGCGTTGGGCTGGCGTTTGCGTTTGCACTGCGGCAGTGCGTACTGCCATGCTTGATGAACTTGATTGCGCAGTGCTTGAAGCACTGGTGGTGCTGGCAGAACTGGTACTTTGGCTGGCCGCCGCTTGGCTACTTGCTGCTGCTTTGACGCTGGACGTGCTGGCCGCAACGCTTGAAGCTTTAGCACTGGAGGCCTTTGCGCTGGCAGCCTTGGTGCTTGAAGCTTTGGCACTAGCAACCGCCGCTTGAGATGATTCAGAAGCTTTCACAGCCATTTTTTTGGCGGTAGCTTTTTTCTCAGCGGCTTTGTGACTGGTCGTTGATTGCGTGGCCTTGGACTTGGCGGTGGCAGAAACCCTGCTTGTCGACACCGGGGCGTTCCCCGCATGCGCAGTCACCGTGACCACACCAAGACCTGAGGCCACGACAATAATTGCGGCCAACCCAAATATTCTGTTTTTAAACATGTTGTTCCCCTAACTTGTGCACAGGGAACTCAGCCCTGCTTACACATGGCAAACACTGTGTGATTGTCATGCTTCTCCCCCCCAGGATCCCCACGACCACAGTGTCTTAACGACGACACTCCGTTACAAACGAAAATGAAAACAGTCGCCTGTTTCACTTTCCTCAAATCACAATGACGAACTCAATGATGTGTGCTTCATCTCCGTAACTATACGTCGGTGCACGCTTGATGACAACCAAAAAAGTCATAAATTGATAGAATTTCACTTTAGTTCTGAACAAGTCCCGTAATTACGGTAATTTCAAGAAATTAAATAACGCCTGCTTCATGATAAGCAGGCGTTTCGAGGTTGTTTTTTTATAAAACTATTTTTGTTTATTTCTGAAAAGGTAACTCAATCCTGCCATGACCAAGCCGATCACGATCACCACGCCGGCCACATGTTGCCACAAAGGCGCATAAGCTTGAATCAATTGGCTCACGATGCCAACTGGCGCCCCGACAATCGACCAATTTCCTGACAGCTGCGGCACGGCGACTGCCATGCTCAACATGCCACCGCCGATGCCGATGATATAGGTGATGCGCCCGGTGACGCGCAAGAAACGTGGCCATGAATGCGCCGACAAGCGCATCAATAATAAAATGATGACCCCAAGCACCGCCGTAACGATGGTCGTGGTTTGCATCATCAACACCAACATCCCATAAGCCGCGCCCCAACCGCTTTGCATCAAGGTCAACACATCATCAGACAAGCTTTGTGTGACTTGCTTCACCCGACTGGCCCCTGGATGTTGCCCAATTTTAGCGGCTTGTTGATTGATTCGCGTGGTTAAGCTGGTAACTAAAGCCGTGGTGTCGAGCGTTTTTTGAAAGTCAGCGCTGGCCATCACCGCTTGGTCGGTCAATTGCTTGGTTTGCTTTAAGCTAACCAATTGAGGATTTGCCGGTAATTCAATCCCTGCCAGGTTGGCTTTTTTGACCAGATTCGTATTGATGGTTTGGTGAAGCTTCGTGCTGGCCGGTGCGCTTTGAAGCTGGTGAGACACCGACTTTGGCGTGCCCAAAGTCAAGGTCATCCCCAAGCTAACGGCAAACATCACCAACAACACGCAATCGATCAAGCCAAAAAACGCTAACCACCCACGACTAGTATGTGAAATTTCAGACATGATGACGACTCCTTATTGCAAATGAGCATTGATAAATCTAACTACTTTTTGCCGATACTTCACCGGATCATGATAAAAGCTTTGCGCATGCCCGGCCCCTTTGACCTTCCACAACACTTTAGTACCATGAGCTGCTTGATAAAGCTGATCGACCATCGCAGTAGGGACAAAGGTATCTTTAGTGCCATGAATGAACATGATCGGCCGGGTGTTTTTCGCCAAGCTCTTGCGGGCATCCGCGGCAAACACATTATAACCGGTTCTCAAACTGGCATAGGCCGCCACTGCTGGGACCAACGGCCACTTCGGCAGGTTATACATACTTTTGGCTTGAAAAGCGAGTTCGTCAATAACGCTCGTGTAGCCACAATCTTCGACCACCACTTTCACTTGTTTAGGCAATTTCAAGCCACTGACATACATCACCGTCGCGCCGCCCATAGATTCACCATACAAAGCGATTTGTTGATCCGTGCCAACTTTTTTCAACAACAAGTTGATCCACTTGCGATAATCCAACCGGTCTGGCCAACCGTATCCGATATAGTTACCTTGTGATTGGCCATGTCCGCGGTCATCTGGGGCCAACACGTTGAACCCCGCATCATGAAACATTTTGATACGAGCGGCCATATCTTCTTTTTTGCCCATGTAACCATGCGCGATGACGACGGTTTTTTTAGCTGGCTTAGCGGCTGGAATATAATCAGCGACTAAGCGTAAGTCAGCTTTGGCCGCTTGCATCTGCCAAGTTTGCTTCGTAGTTTTTTGCAACCAAGTCGCCGCAGATTCTTGAATGGCGGGCTGCTTATTGGACAAAAAGTCTTTGTGGCTTGGCACAAAGGCGAATTGATAAAAGTAAATACTGGCGCCAAGCACCCCTAAACATAAAACTCCGACCACACCAGAAAAAATCCACCAACGCTTTTTATGCATATAATCTCCTATTGCACCTTGGTCCATTCATCTAAAGTTTTGCCTTGCGCATCTTTAAGCTGCAACCATGAATTGGTGCCACCATAATATAGAAACAAACCGACTTCATTGACACTGCGTAATTCAATGCTGTCAGTGGTATGCGTACCGGCGATCGCCGCTTGGTGGTCGGCACGCAACTTTTCCCCAAAGCGCGTATCAAAGCCTAGTGCCCCGCCTTTGGTCACATGTTGCGTCATGGAAAGCTTAGCCCCAGGCAGAATTTCCATGACATTGCGCTTTCGCCAGTACACCGTGGCTTTAGCCCCAGCATGATCAATGGTGAATGGCGTGTCAGCCAAGGCTTTGGTGAAGCGATGGGCGGCTTTAGCGGGACGCTTTTTCACTTGCGGTTGCAAGTGAATGCCAAAGCGCGTCAAAATCTGCTTGATGCCCTCGACGTAGGGCTGTTGCGCTTTGGGGATGCTTTCGCCTGCCAGCGCTTTTTGCAAGTATTGCGGCTCCGTGGTACAAGGCAAGGTAATGGCGATAAATTCATCTGCGTCCCCATCGTCAAAACCAACAAATTGACCAGCCTGTACGCGCAACACCAAACCGTGTTCTGGTTTCTTTAACGACTTAGCCGAGAACACCAACTGCCCATCATCAGGCAAACTCACGGTTGTTTGCGTGTCGTTCAACTCAACGTGCAGTTGCATGTCTTCACCCTCCTAAGCCATTAATGCCGTAATCCCTGCCGGAATCGCTTGTGGCGTTTCCACGATCGCTGCGGCATGGGCGTGTCTGAGTTCTTCCGCGGAGCCGAAGCCATACGTGACGCCTAAGGTTTGCACATGGTTATTGTACCCGCCTTGCATATCGGTGTCGCGGTCGCCGATCATCAAGCTGTTAGCCACGTCAGCGTGGGCCTTTTCTAACCCATAAGCTAAAACGGCCGTTTTGGTGGAACGAATCGATTCATCTAACGTCGCGCCGTAGACCCCGGTGAAAAATTGCCCTAAATCAAAATGATCAATGATCCGATCGACCATCACTTCGGGTTTGGCGGTGGCAATATTCAACTGATAGCCGCTAGCTTGCAAATCACCTAAGACTTGCTTGATGCCAGGATACAGATCCAATTCAAAAATAGCCGATTCGGCATACAACTTCTGATAATGCTTCACTGCTTGCGCGCAGTCTGCGTCAGTCAAATTGGGAAAGTAGCGTTTCAAACTGCTCGTCAAGCTCGGCCCGATGAACGTGCGGTACTGCGCGTCGGTCAAGCTGGGTAAGTGCATCTGTTGGAGCATGTATTCGATACCATGGATAATTCCGCGATGCGAATCGGCAATGGTCCCGTCAAAATCAAAGAAGAGTTGTTTCAATGGCTTACCTCGTTTTCGTAATGCTTATAGTTTACAAGAAAATTGCGTCAGGCTCAAATCACAACAAAAAAGCTCAGCCGATTTGACTGAGCCCACTTGATGATTAGGCCGCATTTTGACGACGCAAAGCATCTTTTAATAAGAACGGTGCGATCAACGTGGTCAAAATAATTACAATAATCACGCTGGAATAAAAGTCTTCATGTAATAATTTGGCTTCAAAGCCGATTTGCGCCACGATCAAGGCCATTTCACCACGCGACACCATCCCGGCGCCGACGACGTTCGCCTCTGCCCAAGACTGGCCGGCGAGCTTGGACCCGAAGCCGCAGCCGACCCACTTGGTCACCAAGGCTAGCCCAGTCATAATGATGATGAACCAGAAGTCGCGCCCTAAACCATCCAAGCGCATATTCAAGCCGATCGACACGAAGAACACCGGAATAAACACCCCATAGCCAATCGATGTCAAACTGGCATCCACTTCTTGGCGATAAGGTGTCGTGGACACCGCCACCCCGGCAAAAAACGCCCCAATGACCGCCGACATGCCGATCGCATCGGCTAAATACGCCATCCCCAAGCACAACAACAACGACATGATCATCACCGCAGAGCTTGGATACAGGCGTTCTGCCAAATGCATCAAATATGGCGCGGCAAATTTCACCACCACGTAAATCACGCCAAAGTATAGGACTTGGCCGATCAAACTCAACCATAACGGTAGGCTAGTGGTGGCTTGGCCTTCACCAAACACACCGACTGCCACACTTAAAATAATCACTGTTAAAATATCATCAACGACTGCCGCCCCTAGAATCGTCGCCCCGCTTTTGGTATCCAAGGCTTTCAGCTCTTTTAACACTTCCACTGAAATCGATACGGAAGTCGCGGCATACGTGATCCCTAAGAAACTGGCGGAAACAAAGTTGAACCCCCAAGCCCGCGCGAAAGCAAAAATCGCGAGAATGGGCATCACTACGCCGATCACGGCGACTAACACCCCAGGTCGAAAATACTTTTTCAACATGGTTAAATCTGACTCCAGCCCGGCGATAAACATCAGAAAAATCACGCCGATTTCCGCAAAATCTGAAACTAAATTCGTCGGCTGGACCCAATTTAAAATCGCTGGGCCCAGTAATCCCCCTGCCAACAACTCACCGATCACCGCGGGAATGCCTAATTTCAAACTGAAATGGGCAAACATCATCGTCGTCAACAAAATTAATGCCAGTGTGCCTAAATAACCCATGGCGCCTCCTTGTTTCTCACCCTTAGTCTAATAACAATTGATAAGCATTGCGTTCTGGCACTGGTTCGTCCAGATACACGATACCGCGGAATTGATAGCCCGCCGCTTTGATGACATGTTGCATGATTTGATTTTGCGCGTGGGTGTCGATGCGCAGATCCCGATATCCTAAAGCATAGGCTTCCGTGGTCAAGTTACTCATAAAGAACTTGCTGAGCTGTTGGCCGCGGACTTGACCATCTAAGGCAAAGCGATGAATCATCATATAGTTGCGCTCGCCGACCCAGCCGTCACCGTCGATACGCTTGTAAAAAGGGTCCGGTCCATCGATCAAGCTACCAGTACCGGCCACCTTGCCATCAACGATCAACACGCGGTTGGTTTCATCATCAATATCTTGTTGCACCGCGGCGCGATCGGGATAAGTGCCTTGCCATTGGTCGATACCTTGTTGCGCGAGAAACTCGCGCGCTGATTGAATAATCGCCAAAATCGCGTCAATATCTTGTTGGGTGCCTGGACGAACAAAAATAGCAGCCATGTGAACAACCTCCAGAATGTGATTGTTTCCATTGTCTGCTATTTCAGATGAGAATTCAATTAAATCCTTTGCAAGCTTGGCTTAATCGCACGCAAGCGACCGCATGTTTTGAATCTTCCAGTTAGCGATACCAATGCCTTGTAGCCCGAAAGTATGCGAGTTCCGACAAAAAACGCTTCGGCGGGCTGGTCATGGCGACCGAAGTAGAGCAATGGCGCAACTGATGACCAGCCCGCCTGCGCGTTTTTTATCTCCACCCACAGATTTTCTGCGATGATTTAACTAACTTACAGATTCAACACGCACACATCACATGACGATATTGGTCAGCTGACTATCAAATAAATTTGGCATCACGCATTTCGTAGTCATCTGGTGTTAGTGGTCTAGCGGAATTCTGTATCGTAGCCAGACTGCTGAAGCTAGATGCTAGACAATGGCCGCAGTTATTCGCCATCATCTTGATGGGCTAACAAGTGTGGGTTATGGGGATGCATCCCCGGTTTGCCGTGGTGGCCGTGATGGCAATGCGGGTGCTTGCCATGAAATTCAAGCATCGCTTTCATGCGGATTTGCTTGGTTTGTTCCTTAGCAATCCGCACTTCTTGATGCCCGCGGATAATCGCGACAGCCCCAGCAATGGACAAGGCCATAACACTAGCATGTAACGCGGCTAATGGCATAATCAAATCAGGATTGTCAGAAACCGTTTGATCGAAGGTATTCAAAGGGCCAGTGGTGGCATCAACAAGTTTATTGGCGATTTGTTTGGCATCTTTAAACATAGTGAACCTCCTTATTATCCAAAGCGGCGTAGACTGCTGTGTTCGCCGCTCAACATTGTCAGCTAAGCGTTTTGACTTTGAAGCCATTCACCTAAGTGTTTGAAATAATCATCTGGATTGTCTAACATTTGCCCGTGACCAGCATCAGGCGTAATGTGCAAGGTGCTATCAGGAATTTCGTCAGCCATGCGCCGTGCGGCAGTCAGCGGCATGGTTTCATGACCGCCAAAAGTCAAATACGCCGGCACGGAAATATCTTTCATCGACCCGCGGCGGTCCCAATCTTTCAAGGCACCGACCATGACAAATTCATTGTCGCCTTGGAAGTAGTTGTAAACTGCCGTGCCCATGGTTGAAATCAAGTGGCGCGGTTGCGCATCGGCTTGATGATGCAAGTAGTGTTCACCAAGTTCGGCAACTAAGGCTTCATAGCGCGGTTCAGCAAACGCATGCCGCGCTTCGACGTCATGCATATAAGCCAAGTCTGCTTCGTTGAACATGTCGTCGCGAATGGCGTTGACGTTTTGCAAATATTCATCCAAATTGTCGATCATTGACGACAAAATGACCCCAGCAAGGTGTTCGGGATAGCGCAAGGCGTATTCGATGGCCAACACCCCGCCCCAAGATTGACCCAGCAAGTAGAAGTGATCAAGGCCCAGTTTTTGCCGAACTGCTTCAACTTCTGAAACATAATAATCGATGTTCAAGAACTTTTTGCGATTCTCAGGGTCAGAAAAATCTGGTTGATCTGAGAAAAAAGAGCCTAATTGATCATAGCGGGTGACGGTGACCCCATATGGCGCCAAGCGTTCGCCGAAGTTTTCAAAGACTTCGTTGGTGCCGCCAGGGCCGCCGTGTAAGGTCATCAAGTGAATGTCACCGGATCCAGTGGTTTGCGTCCACAAGTGATACCCATTGTCTAACGTGATGAAACGTGTACCGTTTGCTTTGTATTTTGCCAAAAAATCAACTCCCATCTGCTTCCTATTATATGCGAATGGAAACGGTTTTGCCAAAATTGTCTTAACTTGTGCGTTTGGCTACCCTGTTTCACCCAGCATTGGTTAAAATAGACATAGGAGGTGGCGTATGTCTGAAAAATTAACGGGATTAACCTCAGCGCAAGTGGCAAAGCGCAAGCGCAACACCGCACAAAAGCCTTTATCTGCGAGCGTTTCAACCATCATCGCTCAAAACACGCTGACGTTATTTAACTTTGTCAACGTGGCCCTTGGTGCGTTGATCTTTACCACTGGCTCGTATAAAAACCTCCTATTCTTAGGTGTGGCGATCATCAACACCGCCATTGGGACTTTCCAAGAATTGCGCGCCAAGAAAAAAATCGACGCCATGCGGATACTCGCTAGCACACCGGTCACCGTCATACGTGATGGTTCGGAGGTTCAGATCCCGCAAGATGAAATCGTTGAAGGGGATTTGTTGTTGCTGCATCGCGGCGACCAAGTCCCAGTCGACGGCACGGTTTCGCAAACTGATGGCATCGAAGCCGATGAGTCCCCTTTGACTGGCGAAAGTGATCCGATCACCAAAACTGTCGGCGATCAATTATTATCCGGTAGCTTCATTGTTGCCGGCACTGCTTGTATGACCGTCACTGCGGTTGCCGGGGACACTTTTGCCGCCAAGCTTTCCGCTGAAGCGAAAAAAGGTGAGGATACTAAAAGTCAACTGTTAGCCACGATCAATCGCATCATCAAGGTCTTAACTTATGTATTGATCCCATTGGGTATCGCTTTGTTCACTGTTTCCTTGGTACGCCGCGGGAACTACAACCGCGCGGTATTATCCACTTCGGCGGCGGTGATCGGCATGATCCCTGAAGGTTTGGTGTTATTGACCAATGTTGCGCTAGCCGTATCTGCCCGTAACTTGGCAGTGAAACGTGTGTTAGTTCGGGCGTTGTCTGCGTTGGAATCTTTAGCGCGGGTCGATACGATCTGCTTGGATAAAACAGGCACCATTACCTCTGGCCGTTTAAAAGTGGCCCAGATCATGCCCCTAGCCGATTTCACCGAAGCTGACGTGCAACACGCTGCCGCCTCAGTGGTTTATGCATTAAATGATGACAATGAAACCGCCATGGCGATCAAAGAAGTCGCCGATGATCCGCATCCCCAAATCGCCAAAACCATCCTTTTTTCCAGTGCGCGGAAGTATTCTGGCGCAACGCTGGCGGATGGTCGCAGTTTGATCATGGGCGCACCTGAGTTTGTTTTTCCTGATGGCTTACCTGAAAACATCTCGCAGCAAATCAATCAAGCCGCCGAAAATGGTCTGCGGGTGCTGGTGGTTGCGCAAACGGATCAGGCCTTGACCACGCCATTAAGCGGCATGACCTTAATGGGACTCATTTATATTGAAGATGAACTGCGCGAAACAGCCCAAAGCACCTTCGCCTTTTTCAAAAAACAAGACGTCGATCTTAAAGTCATTTCGGGTGATAACCCAGTCACTGTGGCCAACATCGCCAAGCGCGCCGGCATGGCCAAAACCGAGGCATTCGTGGATATGAGCCAAGTTCCTGACGAGGCAGATTATGAAACCTTAGCCGCCACCCATACCGTGTTTGGCCGGGTGACGCCACCGCAGAAAAAGCATTTGATTCAAGCGTTGCAAAACCAAGATCACACGGTGGCGATGTGTGGGGATGGGGTCAATGACGTGTTGGCCTTGCGCCAATCTGATTGTTCGATCGCCATGGCCAGCGGTGCCGAAGCCGCCAAAAGTATTTCGGACTTTGTGTTGTTAGATTCCAACTTCGATGTCTTGTGCAATGTGTTGAATGAAGGCCGCCGCGTGATCAACAATATCGAGCGGGTCGCGTCGATGTACTTGGTCAAAACGATTTTCTCCGTGATTTTAACGGCGATTTTTGTTTTTCTGCCATTAGATTACCCGATCACGCCGATCAACTTGACGCCAGTTTCTGCCATTGCCGTGGCGATCCCATCATTTTTACTGACGTTTGAACCGAATTTCGACCGCGTCGTGGGCCAATTCATGCAAAAAGTCATGACCATCGCAGCCCCAGGCGCCGTGGCGATCGTTTTGTATACGCTCGTGTTAACTTGGGGCGAATATTGGTTCCATTGGTCATTTGCCGCGACGTCGACCATGGTGGTATTGATGATCGGCGTGATCGAATTGCATGTGCTGTTCATCAATGCCCGACCGTTCAATCGCTACAAGTATGCGATGATGATTTTACTGACAATTGCCTTGTTCGGCGTCTTCTTCGTCGCCGGGAAGATTTTCTCGTTAAGCAATTTGTGGCGCTTTGACCGCTTCATCGTGTATGGGCCATTGATCCTCACCAGTTTGCCAGTCTACATGTTCCTGCAAGAATTCTTAGGCAAGCGTGTGTTAGCCAAGATCCACTGGCGGTAAACGAAAAATGCTTCAAACGTCGATGATCTCAACGCTTGAAGCATTTTTATTTGGATTTATTTGACTTGTGGATTGGCAACGATCAAGACATCACATGGCGCGTTTTCAACCACAAAGCTTGCGACTGAGCCGATGAACATGCGCGACACCAGCTTCTTTGAGGAACGCCCGATCACGATCAAGCCAGTGTTGTAGTCTTTAGGCGCATCGACGGCAACAACTGCTCGCGGCGAACCGAAGCGGATATGTGGTTTGGCATCGATGCCTTGGGCAATGAGTGGCTTGATCAAGTCCTCAAGTTGCGCTTCAGCAGTTTGTTCGGCGTTGTACAACAATTTGCCATCGACGGTGCCAGTTTGGCCAAAGCCGGCAGTGTATTGGCGCGTGTCGATCACATGCAAGAGATCCAGCCCCCACTCCCGTTCCTTGGCGATAGTGACCGCTTTGGCTAAAGCGCGATCTGAAGCTTCTGAGCCATCGATCGCGACGAGTACGCGTTGTGTCATATGAATCGCTCCCTTCTGGCTTTAATGTAACACAATTCGCCGCGTTAGTGTGAGTGAAAGATGGGGGCGTCGTTTAATAAAAAACTCGATCAGCGAAATGTTTGCACATGCGCGTCACAAATTCATCACAACTCAGCAGTAGTATAGGAAACAGAGTAGGAGATGCCCCTTTATTTCTACCCCACTTTTTCATTTTCTCGCTCAAGTTGGTGCCCGCCGACTTGAGCATTCACTCCTCCACATGAAAAAACATACGCGCTTGAAATCAGCGCGTCATCCCAACACCTTTGTTGACCGCTAAGCCCATGGCGGTCTTTTTTATCATCAATTAAATAACAAAATACAAGCTTACTAATTATTAGTGTTTCTCAAGTCAACATGCTATACTAAACACGGCAACTGCCTCGAAAGGGGGTGTTGTCGTGCAACTTGTTGTGGAGGTCTTTATCGGCCCATGCGTGGTGGGTCTAGTCTTAATACTAGTCGAGCGCTGGCTGAATGATCGGCGATAGACCTAGAGACATTGTCAAACAGTCACACCGCTAGTCTTCCCCGGCTATGCGAAAAAAGACCCTCATCTGTGGCAGCAGATGAGGGTTTGTGTTGTCGTGCGTTTGTTGTAACTATATAATAACACGCGCGTCGGTTTGTTGCAACTCATCGAAGGGTTTGAATCCGACGACAAAGAACTCAACAAGAATTCATATTCAGCTTAATAATTTGCACATGCGCGTCACAAATTTATCACAACTCATCAGTAATATAGGAAACAGAGTAGGAGCTACCCCCTTATTTCTACCCCACTTTTTCATTTTCTCGCTTAAGTTGGTGTCCGCCGAATTGAGCATTCACTCCTCCACGTGAAAAAACATACGCGCTTGAAATCAGCGCGTCACCCCAACTTTTTTTGACCGCCAAGCCCATGGCGGTCTTTTTGTTGCGCAAAATATATATAAATTCATCATCTTACAAATAATTAGTGTCCAGTGACGTTACCTGTTAAACTGGCAAAAGCAAGAAGTGACATGAGCGGTGGTCTCCCGATGAAAGTAGGTGATGCGATGGCGATTTATGCCGAACATCCTGAAAGAAAGGAGATCTGTATTGTTTACGATTGGTTGCGTTCACGTGACCATCATTGCCTGTATCTATCTGGTTGGCTACTACTGCGCTGCATTGAATTTCAGTGTTCGCAAAGCGACCAAGTTGGTTCGATCTTTGAGCCAGCTAGTGCAGGTAGTCAGAACATTCTGGCGAAAGTGAGCATATAAAAAGCCGCTACAACTTTGGACGGTTAACGCGGCTTTAGCTTCATATTAACTTGACCATCGCTCTTTAAGCGACGTTGCGAGAACTCAAATGTTTCGGAAACACCGTGTTGGTCGCACGGTGTTTTTGCATGGTTTGATTATACCATGTCAAAACATTAACTGACAATCCTTCAATCCAAAAGTATGTGTCAAGTTTTTCTCGGTTCCAGTAAATTGAGTTCCAAATGATAGGTTTTATTCAACCTGATTAAGTGACTTGGCCAATTTGGCCAAACCAGTGCTTGCTACACCTTGAGTGGAGATGACACCATGCCATGCGCCATCGTGGTCTAGGTGTTTTTCTGTTTTGAACAAAGCCTTTAGCTT
>NZ_BAAFZI010000056.1:0-12521 GCF_045862175.1 Lacticaseibacillus salsurae
GGTCTGGTAACTTGAGGCACTGATTGGCAAGTTGCCTAAAGTTGATACGATGAAGAAACTCTTGGAACAAAACGAGCCCGGCGTCATTTGAAAGTTGACCGCCGTCGGCGGTCACAGTCACATTGGTATTGCATTGCAGGGATAAGCTGGTTAAAGTTGAGATGGTGTGAAGCCTCGCTTTCGTGATGGTTTTTATCGACTCAACCTTAGCATATAGGCGCACCCAATGGGTGAAACACCAAAGCAGCGCAGTCCCGTGTGAATCGTGGGATTGCGCTGCTTTTTTGAAATTCTATGAATAATCCAGGTTCATATTGATTCGCCTCCTTTACTAAAAATCGTAACACCAACCTTCCAAATACACCCGTTTGTTGCATACAAATAGGCACTGATTCAACGTTTGGTTGAAAAAGTGCCCATTAACCCAATTATGGTGTCTTGCAATTCGTTTGTGAAGTGTGACGGTAGTGGCTCGGTCACACATTGTGAAAATGCCCGTGGGCACTCTAACAGCCACAGCACAAAACTCACTGTGGGTAAAACGGTGGCGCAGGTGGATCCCGGGTTTTGCACAATCCGACGCGTAGCGATGATGCGATTGCGACTAACTTTAGGTGATCGATTGGACAAAACTGGGCGACAGTTGTCTCAAAGATCTGCCTTGATTAGCTGATACGCGATCAAATGCTACGGGCCGCTTCTGTGACTCACTTTTGTCGAAGTGATAGCTGACAATTTTCTTCGGTACCCCAGCGACTTTATGCCCACGGAATGCGCATCACCACGCTTCGACGCCACGGTGACGCTTGATGCCACAAAGCGCTGGCGATGTACCTAACCGTGCGGCTTTGCTTCGTGCCATTTCCCAACAAAAGGTACCGGCTCCATAGGTTTGCTTTTGTTGGGAAATGAAGCGTAACACCATCGATTTAAAAATGCAAGCGCTTTTTTAAAATAAGGTCAAAAAAACCGCCAGTAGCAAGACTACCAGCGGTAAAAAATTTTAGTTATACATATATTCACGAGTTTGTGGCAAGCCAGTACCAGAAGGGCCTTTGGTCAACAAGTATTGAATGACATCAATGTTGCCAGATTCAAAACTTGCTGAGCATGCTTGCAAGTACAGATCCCACATACGGGTGAATTCTAAGCCCATCATCTTGGTGACTTCTTCGCGGACATTGTTGAAGTTGTTACGCCACAACTCAGTGGTGCGTTGATAGTGGCGACGTAAAGGTTCCATGTCAGAGACCTGCAAGTCAGCAGCAATGATGTGGTCGATATTTTCGCTTAAGCCTGGCACATAACCACCTGGAAAGATGTAAGTGTTCAGCCAAGCATTGTTCGCGCCGCCTTGTTGACGGGTGATCCCGTGGATCAAAGCAGAACCGTTTGGCTTCATTAACTTGGCCACGTCTTTGAAGTACAGGCCTAAGTTTTCTTTGCCGACGTGTTCGAACATGCCAACGGAAGTGACGTAATCAAAGGGTTCATGGTCAAGTTCACGATAGTCGCAAAGCAAAACTTGCGCATGATCTTGCAGACCCATTTCATTGATCTTGTTTTGAACAAATTCGAGTTGTTCTTCAGACAAGGTGATCCCGACCACGTCTAAGTGATATTCTTTAGCCGCCGTCAGCATCAAAGTGCCCCAGCCACAGCCGATGTCTAAGAAAGTGCGGCCTGGTTGCGGGTTGAGCTTGCGCAAAATGTGCTCAACTTTGTTACGTTGGGCGGTTTCAAGATCATCGTGCCAATCGTCAAAATAAGCACATGAGTAAGTCATGGTCTTGTCTAGCCACAGGCGATAGAAATCGTTGCCGATATCATAGTGGGAATGGATATCTTGCTTAGATTTTTTTTCTGAGTGCGATTGTTTCGGCAAAAATTTGCGCAGTTTCGGGTTTTTCATGAAGGAATCTGCACTTTGATAGGCTGCGGTCAAAAGGGTTTGCAGTGGGCGGTGATGGACAGTGGACGTCACGTCGATGATGCCTTTTTGATAAGCTTCGCCTAACGCCAAGGACGCGTTTTTCATGACCGCTTTAAGCGGCACTTCTTCGTGGAAGGTGATGGTGAGCTCTGGGGTGCCGTCGCCGTATGTCTGCTCCGTGTGGTCCCAATAAACTACTTTGACTGGGATGTTGAAGGAGTGGGCGAACATTTGATTGTAAAACTGCTTGGTTAACATGGTTGCCTCCTCATTCGGTTGTGCCATAAGCCGTACCTGGCACAGGTTATTACCGTACCCTATAACCTTACACCGTTTTCTGAAAAAATGTAAGCAAAAAAAGCGCGCTGTCGCACGCTTTCTGTAAACAATTGACTGGTTTTGTCTAATCTTGGGCATCTTCGGGATCATCGACGGAATAGAATAAGTCTTTTTCAGGTAGCAAAACCATGGCTAATGTTTGTTGGTCCAAAGCTTCGGCTTCTGCTTCAGGTTTAAACGAATGCCAAGGCACGACGATTTCTGGTGCCACCATTTGGCAAAGTTTGATCAAGTCTTCTTTGGTCGCATGTCCGCTACAGGATAAATATTGGATTGGAATGTGATGTTGGGCCAAAAAGTCTAACAGCATGTTGAAGTGCGGATCGTAATCACCCAGCGGCACACCGTTGGAATGTAAGTAGACGCTGACCGGTAGATCAGCCAATTGATCTAGCGCGTCAAACGAGTTTTCTAAGACATATTGTTCAGGATGGGCTTTGAGTAAAGCGGCGTCAACAACATCCGGCGTAATGCCAGCAACGTCTTTAAGCACTTGATGCGAAAGTGCAGTCCAAGCGATCTGGCGGCCATGTTGATGCGCTGTGGCTTGAAATGCTGCCAAACGCTCCCAGTTGCGGACATAAGGATTTAAAACGACGAGTTGGTCAGCGTCATCTAACGCTTGTCCAAAGGCCACTTGCAAGCTGGCTTCAGTGTATGACGCCACTGGATGTTTGGAATCTTCAACTGGTGTGTCGCTATCAAACGAAAAAGTCGTGCCTTCTAAAAACAGCATTTTGACGTGTTGATCATGCAGTTCTTTTGCCCAGTGATCGACGCGATCGCGATGCGGACCATTGAGGCGTACGTCACCAGAATGGACATACAAATGATCGCCATCAGAAATTGCCACCGCCATGATCCCTGGTTCATCGTGATCAGAAGCGTAGCCAGTGACAGTCAGATCACCGATCGCCAGGGGTGTTTCAAATGTTAAAGCATGTAAGTTCGCCACCGGCTTTTCATCCCCGGCTTTGATCAAAGTTTCATACAATTTCAAACTGGCAGGACTCAGATAGATCGGCACGTCTTTGGCGAGATATTGCAGTGCGCCCATGTGATCGATGTGTAAGTGAGAGATCACGATGGCTTCATGTTCAAAAGCGTCTGCAGTGTCGTGGAAAAATTCTGGTAAGTTGGGTAGCTTACCGGCGTTGATCGATTCATCGATGGCTTCGCCACTTAAGTCTGCCGCCACGCCAAAATCAGTGATGATGCGGCTGGTTTTGGTGCTGATCTCCACAATGTTGCCACCGATCGTGTGTAATCCGTTCAAAAATCTTACGCTGGTCAATGTCTTTTCCTCCTAGTTTGTAACCAATCAGCTTACCACTGATCAATCACTGGTGCCAGAATAATTCTGATCATCTTGGCGAAACAAAAGCAGCCCTCAGTTGAAGGCCGCTTCTGCAACATGTTCAGTTACTTGGTGTTGTTATCTTTGATGATCTTAGTGGTTTGTTTTTGCAGATCACCCATGGCTTTTTCTGGGGTTTCTTTCTTGGTGAGCATCGCGTCAACGGCGCTCAACAAGTCAGTCCGATATTCAGAAAAACCGACAAAAGCAGTGGATTGGAAGCCAAAGTTCAAGGAGTTCACCGCGGCTTTATCGGCTGGGTTCTTGTCCAAGAAGGCTTGGTAGCCGGCGTCTTTGACGGCGGACTTGGTCAAAGGCACATAGCCGGTTTTTTCAGACCACTTGATGGTTTCTTTCTTGGAAAGCAAGAACTTGATGAAGTCCGCGCCGCCTTTCTTTTGAGCAGCAGAGGCGTCTTTGAACATCACGATATCATTGCCGGCAAGTTCTGTGGCTTTCTTGCCTTTGTAAGTTGGCAAGGCCATGGTTTGCCAAGTGAAGCCTTTTGGTGCATATTGCTTCATGCTGGAGATTCCGGCAGAAGAGCCAACATAAAACAGTGCTTTGCTGGACGTGAAGGTGCGATCGCCGTAGATATCTTCACCGGCAGTTTTGGCTTCTTTGTTTTGCACCATGTCCCAAATAAAGTGGGTGGCTTCTAAAGTCTTTTTGGAGTTCAAGTTAGGCGTTAAGTCAGTAGAAACCAGCTTGTTGCCGTTTTGTTTGGCGAGGCCTTCAAGTTCCATATCAAAAGACTTGTCAAAACTGATGCCATACAACCCGTCAGCTTTGACTTTGGCGGCATCTTGTTGAACTTCTTCCCAGCTGGTTGGCACTGATAAGTTGTACTTCTTTAACAACGTTGGGTTGTAGTACATGATTCGAACGGACTTGGAAAATGGCATGGAGTAATACTTGCCTTGATATTTAGAAGAGCTGATGAAAGCTGGGTAAATATCAGTCAAGTCAGACTTTTTGATATAGCTGTCAAAAGGTTCGATGAAGCCATTTTTCACATAATCTGGCACAGTGGTGTAAGTGGTTTGGGAGATCGTTGGCAACTTGTGCGACTTGGCACCAGCCATGATTTTTTGTTGCAAGGCAGTGTAATCGCCTTGCGCAGTCCCCACGACTTTGTATTTGGATTGCGACTTGTTGTAGTCGCTGATGATGCTGTTTAAGGCTTTGGCGTAAGGGCCGTTCATCCCATGCCAAAAGGTGATCTTAACGGGACCAGAACTTTTGGTGGTGCTTGAAGAATTGCCACAACCGGTTAAGCCGGTGGCTAAACTAATGGTGAAAACAGCGAGTAATGCTTTAACCCACGATTTCTTTTTCATGTGAATGATTATCCTTTCAACCCTGCTTTAGAGATCCCAGCAATAATATACTTTTGTAAGAACACATATAACACAACCATTGGAATAATAACGAAGGTACTTGCCGCCATTAACAGCTGGTATTGGGTACCAGCGTCAGTGGTAAATGCCTGTAGCCCAACAGGCAAAGTGCGCATTTTATCCGAATTGGTGACGATCAATGGCCACATGAAAGCATTCCATGACCCGATCACTTGCAAAACGGTGACTGCGGTGATGGTGGATTTGCTCATTGGCACTAAGACATGCCACAAATACCGCCAATCACTAGCGCCATCCATGCGCGCGGCGTAGTAGATCTGCTCAGGCGTGGATTGGAACGTTTGCCTGAGGGTAAAAACGGTGAAGAAGCTGGCCAACCACGGAATGATCAACGCCCCATAGGTATCGATCAAGCGCAAGTGGCTCAAGGTGACAAAATTAGGGATGATCAACATTTCGCCTGGGATCATCATGGTCCCAAGGAAGATCACAAAGATCAAGTTTTTCCCGAAGAATTTCAACCGTGCAAAAGCAAACGCGGCTAAAATGCTAGTAAACAGCTGCCCGACCGTCGTCACAACAGTTACCACCAACGAATTGACGAAGTAGCGCGCAAATGGCGCTTCATGCCAAGCTTTGATGAAGTTGCCCCATTGCAGTGACTTAGGGATCCAAGTCGGCGGGACGGTGATGGTTTCTGGCGCGGTTTTTAAAGCCGTGGATACCATCCATAGAAATGGCATCAACATGGTCAACGCGCCAAGGGTGACGATCAAATATAAAAGCACACGACTGAGTTTTTTCATCTGTGCCTCCTAATAATGCACGTGCTTGCGGGAGTACCACAGTTGCACGAGCGTGACCGCCAAGATCAAGAAGAACAACACCACGCCGCTGGCTGCTGCGATCGGGTATTTGTATTCGGTATAGAACTTTTGGTACAAGTAATACACAATGGTCAAATCAGCTTTCCCAGGTCCTGGGGTGCCGCCAAATAAGGCAAAGATCTGGTCAAACACTTTAAATGAGCCGATGATGCCGTTGACTGATACCAAAAACGTGATTGGGGAGATCATGGGGATGGTGACATTGACAAACCGTTGCCAAGCATTGGCCCCGTCGATTTCAGCGGCGCGATAATAACCTGGGTCGATATTGTTGAGTCCTACTAAAAACAAAATGATGTTGAACCCCAAATCTTTCCACACTGTCATGATGATCAAAGCCAACAACGACCAATGCGGATCATTCAACCAATCGATGGCGTGGACACCAAACAAGCCGAGGAAATAATTCATCAACCCGTAATCGGAGTGGTAGATCCAATTCCACACCATGGCAATGGCGACTGTCGAGGTGACAAAAGGCAAGAAATAAACCGTCCGGAAAAAGCCTGACAGCCATTTGATCTGATTGAGCAAAATGGCGATCACAAGCGACAAGATCACAGTGATGGGCACCACGCCAGCCACAAAGATCAGCGTGTTGCGTACGGCCAAATGAAAGTCGGGGTCGGCAAACAAGAATTTAAAGTTGTCCAAACCCATCGCCGAGACTTTGTCAGTGTAGTAATCGTATTTGGTGTAAAAACTCATCAAGAAACTTGATAAGATCGGCCAAATGTTAAAGGTGATGGTGATCACCAACATCGGCAACAAATACAATAAGGCTTTTACCGTCGAGCGCCAAGTGGCTTTTTCATTCATCATGCGACTCACCGCCATAGATCAGCTTGCCGTCATGATCAAACAAGAAAAAGCCTGTGACTAAAATGCTGAAGTCGCCAGCTTTGGTGCCAGCCGGTAAACTGGCCAGTTCAGTAGACAACAGCGATTCGCCATTGTAGTTCAGCGTGGCGGTGGCTTCACGGCCAAATTGATGCGTCGCGCCGACTTCAGCGTGGATCTTGGCGACGACTTGGCGTCCCAAGTCATGTAACACGATACTTTCGCTGCGGATCCCCACTGATTCCGCCTGCTGCAAAATGTCGCCAGGAACGACTGCAGCGAGATCTTGGCGCATGGTGTCGGCTTTGATCATGTTGATCACCGGGCTACCAATGAATTTGGCCACAAATGCATTAGCCGGGCTGGCATATAAGGTGTGCGGCGTGGCAAATTGTTGAATATGCGCGTCAGCTAGCACCATGATGTAATCGGAAATGTGCAACGCTTCATCTTGATCATGGGTCACAAAAATCGTCGTGACGCCAGTTTCCGATTGAATGCGGCGAATCTCTTCGCGCATTTCGATTCGCAACCGCGCGTCCAAGTTAGACAAGGGTTCGTCTAGTAATAGTAGCGATGGTGATTTGGCCAAAGCGCGGGCAATGGCGACACGCTGTTGCTGGCCACCGGAAAGATCACCTGGTTTTTTGGTCAATTGATCATCGACATGCACCAACTTGGCCAATTCGCGAGCGCGCGCATAGCGTTGCGATTTTTTCACCCGGGCCATTTTTAATGGGAAGGCGATATTATCCAGCACGTTTAAATGCGGATACAAGGCATAGTTTTGAAAAACCATACCGACTTTGCGCGCTAATGCAGATTGTTTGGTGACATCTTGATCATCAAAAAAAATTTGCCCTGCAGTTGGCGCCAGTAGCCCTGAGATCATGTTCAGCGTCGTGGACTTGCCGCCGCCACTTGGTCCCAAAAGCGATACCAACGCGCCATCGGGAATCGTAAAATTCAATCCTTCTAGCGTGTTGACCTTGCCATCATATGACAAGGCGACGTCTTTAAACGTTACCTTCAATCAATACCACCCCTTTATTTGTGTCACCGTTAATACCATAACAGCACCCTTCGACACATACAAGATGTAGATATATCTAGGAAATTGTGTCCAACATCTGGTATAAAACAAAATTTCTAGGAAATATTAACGGCCCCTTCTAATATAGCGCGTATTGGTGACAATGTGTGAATGAAAAGCCTTGAAAACACTGGAAAATATTTTTTGGGCCAAAAGGTGTACAATATAAATCGCGCGCGTGAGGGGACAAGAATTGGAGGAGCGTCGCCGACCTCACGAGTCAAAGCGCTAGGTGACGTATGTCAAAATGATCCGTCCTGCTACTCCTGAAGATGCCAAAGCATGTGTGCCGCTGATCGATATCGTGTTTGAAGAAATGGAGATCCCGGCCTTGATGAAGTTGCCTAAGTCGCAGCTTTATCCTGTCTTTGAACAAGCTTTCTTGCTAAAAGATTACCGCTATGGCTGGCCGCAAACTTTTGTGCATGAAACTGATGGGCATGTTGATGGCATTCTCGTGGGTTATCCCCACGACCGCGAAGACCACATTGATGATGTGTTTCAACCGCTATTGCCCAAAATTGGCTTGCCAGAGTCAGAAGAATTATTCCCAGATACTGAAACATACACTGGCGAATGGTACGTCGACACCTTAGCCGTGGCTGAATCCGCGCAAGGCCAAGGCATCGGCACGGCGCTGTTGAAAGGCGTTGAACCATTGCTACATGATCGTGGGGAAAGTTTGCTGTCGCTCAATGTCGATCAAGCCAACCCGCGAGCTGAAAAGCTATATACCCGCATTGGTTACACCAAAAATGGCGAATTGATGATCGGCTCGCATCGCTACAACCATATGATCAAAGAGATCTAAACCAAACAAGCTGAGACATACGCGGTTTTAGCCAAGACGCACAAGTGCCCATGGGCCACGATTCCGTTTTTGGGAATCGCGGTGCATGGGCGCTGGTGTGTCTTGGTGTTGCGTATGGAACGCGACTTTGAATTACATGCCAAAGCTCATATTCACATCATCATGGCGGACCAACGGGTTGGCATTGTGCACTTGGCGCCACCGATCTAAAATCGCCGCCAACAACAAGCCAGCCACCACATCTTCTTCATGGGGGATGTCCAGTTTAAACACGGTATTGGAAGCCGTGCCGGCTTCGGCGATCGTGGTGATCGATTTGACGCCATGGTAAATGTGGTATTGGTTGGCCAACAAGTTGCCAATGATCATCCAATTGAGTCCTGCCACGAAAATAAATTCGCGCCACACGCCAGCCATTTTTTTGATGGCGGCCACTTTCTTGCGTCCGATGTACAGATCATAACGCGGGAAGATGCCGACGGTTTTTTGCCGGATCTCGCCAAGTTCGGCACCGGCAATGCTGTGCAAGCTGAAACCTTCGTTAGCGAGGCCGTGTCTGCCGGTGAGAATGTATACCGGCTTTGAGTTGGCATCTTTGACAACGCTCATGCCGCTATCTTTGAGCGATTGGGCATCGATATAAAATTGCATGAGCGCGCCTCCTTTTGTTATGCGTTGGTTTCGTTTAATAAAATGGCCCGATCGATGGCTTGCGCCACGCCGTCATCGGTGTTTTTAGCAGTGGTCCACCAAGCGATGTCTTTGATATGAGGCAAGGCATTGCCCATGGCCACGCCGTATTTGGCCATGGTGATCATGGATTCATCGTTTAAATTGTCGCCAATGGCCATGCATTCTGCTAAGGTGAACCCTTTTTTCTCAGCGTAAGCTTTTAAGGCCAAGCCTTTTTGGGCTTGTAGCGAGTTGATCTCAATGTTGTTGACGGCACTAGAGGTGATCACCAATTTGTTGGTTGCCAGCAACGCGGTTTTGGCTGGGGCTAAAGCTTTTTGACCGGCTTCAGAAAACGCGATCACTTTCAAGACGGTCACGCCAGGTTGTTTGACCAAGGCGTTGTAATCATCCACGTAATTGATGTTCATCAGTTCCAAACGCGCTGCGGCCAAAGCCACCGCGATCTTATAGCTGGTGTCAGGATTTAACCGCACCAAAACGTCGGCAACTTGTTGGATCCGCCGCACCCGAGAATCAGAATACACCCCTGAGTTGGTGACGAGCTCAAAATATAGCCCAGCGTCATGTAAAGTCGTTAAAATCGTTTGGACCAATTCTGGGGCGATCCCCGCTTCAACAGTGAGTTCGCCATGGGTATCAAATACCCGCGCGCCGTTGACCGTGATGAATGCCGTGTGTAAGTCATGGGCTGCCACTAGTGGTTGCGCTTCAGATAACCCACGGCCAGTGGCGACCATAAACTCGATGCCAGCCGCTTGGGCGCGCCGGATCGCCGCTGCGTTGCCTTCTGAAACTTGAAGCTTGTCATTGAGCAAGGTACCATCCATATCTGATGCGATCAAACGAATCATGCGTGAATCCTCCTTGGCTGTTTGACTTCATTTTAACATGTTTTCTATCCGGCTGGCACCGTGTACAATAGAAGCGAGGTGACACGCATGAAAACGATTATCCACAACGACTGGCAAACCGTGTTGGCACCGGTATTTGCCAGTCCCCAATACGCGCAATTGCATCAATTTTTAAAAACAGAATATGCGACCAAAACCATTTATCCGGAAATGCATCACATTTTTCAAGCCTTTGAATGGACGCCTTTTGCTGATACCAAAGTGGTGATTTTAGGCCAAGATCCATACCACGGCCCAAACCAAGCCATCGGGTGTTCGTTTGCCGTGGCGCCAGGGATCCAGTTACCCCCATCTTTACAAAATATCTATAAAGAATTGCAATCAGACCTTGGCATCGCGCCAGTGAATCATGGATACTTAAAAGCCTGGGCGACCCAAGGCGTGCTGTTGCTCAACGCGGTGTTGACAGTGCAAGACGGGCGCGCCAACTCCCATCAAAATCGCGGCTGGGAACAGTTGACTGACGCGGCGATCGCGGCGTTATCTGATCGTGGCGGCGTGGTGTTTATTTTGTGGGGGGCGTCGGCGCGCGCTAAGGCCAAGGTGATCGACCGCAGTAAAAATGCGATCATTGAATCGCCTCATCCCAGCCCATTATCCGCGTACCGAGGCTTTTTTGGGAGCCGCCCATTTTCCAAAACCAATCAAGCCTTAGCGCAAATGGGGGAGACGCCGATCGATTGGCAACTTCCTAGTACACCTAATACCGGTCAAACCGGTCTGTAGGCCCTACATACCACCGGCTTTCAGAGAATTTTCATTTTTGTGACCAGATTTCGACCAGATGACTTTTTGTAAGAGCTTTTCGTATTCGTCAGAAGCGTTATTTATTCCGTCTTGCGTATTGTGCACATAATAGGACATTGTGAACTCCGGATTGGCGTGTCCAAGCGTACCAGCAATGTCTGCGGGATTAATATTTGCTTCCACCATGAGTGTGGCTTTGGTGTGGCGTAATCCGTGCAAAGTGATGCGACGCAAATTGTTTCGCTTACAGATTCCCTTGATCCAATACTTTGGCAACTCATGTCCGACGCGCTTGCATTTTCCGTACTGGGTGACAAAAATCCAACGCCTGCCATCGGCTGACGGCTTAGAATTATTTCGCCACAGCATCAGTGCCCTAAGAACGTCTTCACCCACTTTGAGCGTGCGGTAAGCATTTTTTGTTTTAGGTTCGCCAACGTGCTCGCCTTCACCGTAATCAGGTAGTGCGGTTTTATTGATGCTGATTGTTCTAGCAGAGAAGTTAACATCATCCCAAGTCAATGCTTGGGCCTCGCCGCAGCGCATTCCTGTTGAAATGAGCACTCGGAAAAAGGCTAGGCGTTCAATACCTTGTTTTCCACCAGTTTGTGCTTCACGATCAAGTGCCGCCGAAAATAAATTCAGCTCCTCGATGCTGTAGAAGTTGTTGTCAGGATGATTGCTCTTGGCTTTATTGGTTCTTGGCACGGTTGCCATTGAAGTAGGGTCGTTGGTGATCCAGCCCATGCTGCCACAAAATTTCATGAGTAGCTTCAGCCGTCCGAATATGACTGAGACGCTTCTATACTTCTGGTTCAATCGATTCAGCCACGGCTGGATATCCAGCAATGTGAGCTGATCAACGAAGTAGTCGCCGAACTCTGGTAAAATATGCAACCTAAATTGTTGCTGAATACTTTGTTGAGTGGAAGGACGTACCAGGTCCTTGTGCAGCGGAAACCACATCTCATAGGCTTCTCGGATCGTGGGCTTGACTACCTTCTCATATTTACCGTGTTTGAACTCATAGACGGCATCTTCATAAGCATCAGACGCTGATCGTTTAGTTTCAAACCCGCGTAGCGTTGTGTATTTATCTAAGCCAGTCTTCGGATCAATTCCAAGATAGCCTTTTACCATCCACCTTTCTTCTGGCTTGAGTGTCTTACCATCAATAGATTTTTTAGGTTTCAATTTGTATTTTTTATAAGTTGCCATAGCGTATTTACCTTTCACGAGGCTCTCACACATCGCACTTTGTAATAACGCTGGTAGCACCACCTCCTTAAGTGGTAAAATTGTATACGAAAAGTGGTACTCATCGAGTGAGCTTTCACATTGCGCCTAGCCGGCCATCCATCCAAAGATTTCGGATAGGTGCTATTTTTATGCTATGATATAGGTAAATTCAAATTAAAAGTAAGCAGGAGATAACAGCACGGATTTCCTAATCCGTTTCCCCGCAGTACACTAGCCTCATCAATTATGGTGAGGTATTTTTTATGGCAGATAAACCCGATATCGTCCAGATCAAGATCGATCAACC
>NZ_BAAFZI010000057.1:0-11992 GCF_045862175.1 Lacticaseibacillus salsurae
TGCATCAAGACGATACCTCTTTCATTAATTGTGTAGGAACTTTAATGATAACAGGTCGTATCGACTTGGTGTTTTTTATTTTGTCTGAGTGCTAACGATAGTGGCTAACTTGATTGTAAAACGCGGGAACGATTTAAACCTAGCTTGCGCTTAAAATAAATTGTGGAACCATTCCTTGACGCCTTGGAAGATCAAGGCAAAGAAGTTGGCGCGCTTCACGCCTTTGGTGGTGACTAGCGCCACAGACTCGCTAGGTTTGCCATTGAGGTAACCTAGCTGGTCGCCTTTAGCCGCAACGGTCAACATCCCAGCTGTGGCCCCTTTTTGCACTGGCGCTTCAAGCTTGTTTTGCAACCGCGCCGTATAGTGATAATCAAGCGTGTCAGCGGTAGTGCTCGTTGGCACATAAACAGTCAAAGTTTTAGTGGCTGCCAGTGGCACTGAGGCTTTGGTGCCATGGGTCACCGCTAACTGCTCATGTCCTTTGACCGCTTGGCCTGTGGTGGTCACTTGCATGGCTTTCCAGTTGGCAAAAACCCAATTCATCAACTTGCCAGTTTGGACAAACCGCTTGGTGTCGCCGCTACCGTTAGCATGCATCACCACTGTAATGATGCGCATACCATTTTTTTCAACGGTACCCGTGAAACAATCGCCAGCGCGATCTGTCGTCCCAGTTTTTAAGCCGTCAACGTTCAAACCGCTGACTGCCGCAGTTGAACCTGGCAACATCGCATTGTAGTTCGCCATTTTGGTGGTGTCGCTGCCTTCTGCAAACGTCATTTCTTTGATTTTCGTGGTATCTAATACGTCTGGGTAATCAGTCAACAAATGTTGGGCGATCACCGCAACATCTTTGGCGGTCATTTGATTTTGGTCAGTGGCTGTGGTGTTGGGATAGCGGTCAGCAGCATCGACTTGGTTATTGTCCAAACCAGTCACATTGACGATGGTGGCATCTTTGAGCCCCCAAGTTTGCAGTTGGGCGCGCATGGCGTCCACGAACTTGGCTTGGCTGCCAGATACTGCATTGCCCAAAAGCATCATGGCGCCATTGGCTGAATAGATCAAGCTGGCTTCATACAGTTGCTTGACCGTGTATTTGCCGTCAGCGCGCAATGGCACATTGGATAGATCATGATTTTGCGACAATGCGGCAATGCTGGCACTAGGCGTGATCGTATCCGTCCAATGCAACTGGCCAGATTTGATCGCGTCACGCACCAAATAGATCCCGAGCATTTTGGTCATGGAAGCCAGTGGCAGAGTTTGGTCGGCATTTTTTGCATACAACACTTTGCCGGTTTTGGCTTCGATCGCCAACGCGGCAGTGGCATCGACATCTGCGGTGGTCGTCGCCGCTTGGGTGGTCACGCTTGACGAAGCCCCTGCCCAAAACGCGATGGCAGTGACCAACACGGCGACGCTGCGCCAGAATTTAGACATGAATAAGTTCCTTCCTTATTGCGGTTTCTTTAAAGTGGTACCGATCTTCAACGGCAAATGGATCACAAAACTGGTCAATTCCGGCGTGGAATCGGCATAAATGTACCCACCATGTAAGCTGATGAAACTTTGCGCGATCGCTAAGCCTAAGCCGGATCCGCCAGTTTCTTGTGAGCGCGAGCCTTCCACACGGTAAAAGCGGTCAAACAACTGGCTCAACGAATCGTTAGGGATCGGGTCGCCATCATTGGAGACTTTGATCACGGCTTCGCTGCCGACTTTTTGCGCATCTAAAAACACATGCTTGGCGCCTTTGCCGTATTTAAAGGCATTAATGATCAAGTTGTTGAACACCCGTGACAGCTTTTCAGTGTCTGCTTCCATCATCAACGGATCTGGATCGCCATGAACTTGAATACTGATCCCTTTTTTCTCAGCTTCCAGTTCATAAGACGCGGCGAGCTGTTCTAGCATCGCCACCATATTGAATTCGACTGTGTTCAACGGTGTCGTGGTTTGTCGTGACTTGGTATATTCAAACAAGTCTTCGACTAACACTTTCATTTGTTTGGCTTTCAAATACGCGGTGTGGGTGTATTTCACCAGCTCATCTGGGCTTTGATACTGTTTGTCTTCGATCAAGCCTAAATAACCGATGATCGACGTCAACGGGGTGCGAATATCATGGGAAACATTGGTGATCAATTCGTCTTTGGATTTTTCGATGCGGCGTTCTTCTTCCATCGAGTTAACGGTAGAATCGACCAGCGCATTGATCGAGGCGATCACTTTTTGCAAGTCGTTGTTCACTTCAAACTTGATGCGGTGATCCAAATGCCCTTCAGCAATATAATGTAGCTCAGCGATGACATGGCGCATTTGCATTTGCCGATACCGCCGGATCAAGCGCCAATACACCACGATAGCATCGATCACTGCCATGACGCCAACAAAGAAATTCCGCCAACTCCAAAAATGGACATTATTTTGGCCAAAGGTCAGCACATTTTTAACGCCCCAAATGGAATTTTGCAAATGTGGGTCGCTGGCGATCATTTGCTTGCCTAACACCACCACTGCCAAGTTTAACATCAACAACAAGATCACGGTGATCAGGCCTTCGCCCCACAGCTCGGATTTTTCTTTGCCGGTTAAGTGGACCTTTTCCATGGTTAAGCCTCGACTTTATAGCCCACGCCCCAAACGGTTTCGATCACTTTCTCACCGCCAGTGGCTTCTTCGATTTTATCACGCAAATGCGACACATGGACCATGACGGTTTTGGCCGACACGATCGATTCTTGTTGCCAAACCCGCTCAAAGATCTCATCTGCAGAAAAAACGCGGTTGGGATGGCTGGCCAATAAGTACAAAATGCCAAATTCCAATGCCGTCAATTGAATGCTTTTGCCAGTCAGCGTGGTGACTTCATGGGAATCTTTTTTAATCGTCAAAGGACCCACCTCAAGCACATCCGGTTCTGGATTGGTGACTTCATTTTGGGCGCGGCGCAGTAAGCCTTTGACGCGGGCCATCACTTCAAGTGGGTTAAAAGGCTTGGTGACATAATCATCAGCGCCAGTCAGCAAGCCTTGGATCTTGTCCATGTCGCCGGTTTTGGCACTGACGATGATGATCGGGATCTGCGAGTCTTTGCGGACTTCTTTGACCACTTCGATACCAGACATATTCGGCATCATGATATCTAAGATCATCAACGAAATATCTGGCGTGGTGACCAGTTTGGTGATCGCTTCTTTGCCAGAGTATGCCAGAATTGGTTCGTAGCCTTCATTTTTAACGTAAATACTGAGTAATTCGACGATTTCTTTATCATCATCAACGATCAAAATTTTCATAGTTTATTCTCCTATGCCCATTATCATTCCTCTTCATTGTACCAGAGCCAGCCCACCGCTTTGTCAGCCGCGTGAAAACTATTAAAAAAAAGCAAACTTAACGCACAATTTGGCTTCAAGTCGTGCCCGCCATTCATGAAACAGTGTACGAACCAGACAAAAACACCCCGCATTCCAAAAAACGAATGCGAGGCGCAAAGGCGCTTATGCGTTGGGCTAAGACCGCTTGGTGTCACAGCCTGGTTTAGTTGCGCTCCATCAAGCAACGCCCAACCGTACAAACGCCTTGGGACCTCGATTCAAAATGCGAATCGGGGTCCCAAGGCGCCTGTACTGTGGGCTAAGACCGCTTGATGTCACAGCCTTTTAGTTGCGCTCCATCAAGCAACGCCCAAACACACAAACACCTTCGCACCTCGCATTCAAAAAACGAATGCAAGGCGCAAAGGCGCTTATGCGTTGGGCTAAAACCGCTTGGTGTCACAGCCTAGTTTATTCGACAGAATAGTTAGGGGCTTCTTTGGTGATCTGGACATCATGTGGGTGGCTTTCTTTCAAGCCGGCCCCAGAGATCTGGATGAATTGGGCTTTGTCAGCCAATTCTGGAATCGTTGCGGCGCCGACATAACCCATGCCTGAACGCAAGCCGCCATCCATTTGGTAAATGACATCAGCCAATGAGCCTTTGTAAGCGACCCGGCCTTCGATACCTTCTGGCACCAACTTCTTGGATTCATTGACGCCAGATTGGAAGTAACGGTCGCTGGAGCCGTGACCTTGCGCCATGGCGCCAATGGAACCCATGCCACGATAAGTCTTAAAGCGACGGCCTTGATAAATTTCAAAAGAACCAGGTGCTTCGTCAGTCCCAGCTAACATGGAACCAAGCATGACGGCGGTACCACCAGCAGCTAAGGCTTTGACGATGTCACCAGAGAACTTGATGCCGCCATCAGCGATAATGGTCTTGCCACGTTTGCGTGCTTCAGTGGCGGCATCGTATACCGCAGTCAATTGCGGCACGCCGACACCAGCGACGATCCGCGTGGTGCAAATGGAGCCAGGGCCGATGCCGACTTTCACGACATCAACGCCAGCGTCGTATAACGCCGCAGCGCCTTCAGCAGTGGCGACGTTGCCGGCGATCAAGGTCACTTTCGGGAAGTGTTCGCGAATTTCTTTGATCTTGCGCAACACGCCGGCAGAATGGCCATGGGCGGTATCGATGACCAACGCATCAGCGCCGGCATCTAACAAGGCTTGGGCGCGTTCGAAGGTGTCAGAAGTGACCCCAACAGCCGCAGCAACCAGCAAACGACCATGATCATCTTTAGCAGCATTCGGGAATTCGACCACTTTTTCGATATCTTTAATGGTGATCAAGCCGCTTAAGCGTCCTTGTTCATCCACCAAAGGCAGCTTTTCGATCTTGTGTTGTTGCAAGATCTTTTCGGCTTCTTCCAAGCTGGTGCCAGCAGGGGCAGTGACCAGGTTTTCTGCGGTCATCACGGAGCCGATGGACACAGAGTGATCAGAGACATAGCGCAAGTCGCGGTTGGTGATGATTCCAGTGAGCTTGCGGGAATCTTTGGAGTCGACGATCGGCACCCCAGAAATGCGATACTTCTTCATCAACTTGTTGGCTTCATCAACAGGGTCGTTGGCCGTCAAGAAAAACGGATTGATAATGACGCCATTTTCAGAGCGCTTGACCGTCAATACTTCGTCAGCTTGCGCTTCAATGCTCATGTTCTTGTGGATCACGCCTAAGCCACCTTGGCGTGCCATGGCGATCGCCATGTCGCTTTCGGTAACGGTATCCATCCCAGCAGAGAGAATGGGAATGTTCAGCTTCAAGTTGTCAGCGAGTTGGACGGATAAGTCAGCATCTTGGGGCAAGACGTGGCTTTCAGCAGGTATCAATAACACATCATCAAATGTAAATCCGCGGCGCGCAAACTTTGTCTCCCAATTACTCAAGTGGACAGCCTTCTTTCGTTTTTTGTTGTTGACCAGAATAGCATTGGAAAATGCGTTCGTCAATGATGACTTCTTGAGCAAACTAAAAAGCCCGTCGCAACGGGCTTTTTAAATGAGAATCACCTCATTTTTCACGACATAGAGGCGAACATTCAAATTGAATGAACCGTATACTTGGTGAAAAATCCGAAGTGAAAGTCGCTATCCGCAATAAAATTATGATTTTATTCGGAAATGGCTAAGCGGCCATGATCCCAGGTAAGTTGTAGCGGCGCTTGAGCAACCAGTGCGCCCCGTAGCAAACCACGGCCACAACGGCGTAAACCGGCCAAACCGTTGGGCTGGTCAATGGTGACTTGATCAACGCCAAGAAACTGGAGGCCAATGACGCGATAATGATCGCCGCCACCCCGGCTAACATGATCAACCAAGTCTTGGTGCGCTGCTTTTTGTCGCGGCGAGACCAAATGTTGTAATACGAGAAAATGAACCCTGCCATCCCTGCCATCACAATGATCGACGCGATCCCAGAGCCTGCCGACATGTTCTTGGGCTTGATGAAGGCCATGATGCCATACATCAACCCGAAAATGCTGGCGAAAAACAAGCTGAGATCTAAGCTCGTCAACCAATAAGAGGCTTGCTTGACTGGCTTTGGCGCATTGATCAAGCTGTCGGCTTTCACCGTCACTGGGCCATAGATCTGCGTGGCTGGCTTGCCAGCACGCTGAGCTTCGATCATTTCTGGTAGAATGTCTGCCAAAACCTTGTGTTCTTGGGCATCGGTATATTGATGTTCTTTTAAAATGCGCCGTAATTTGAACACATACTCGTCATTTTTTTTGGTCAGTTCGCTTAACAAGCCATCAACATCAAGGGTTGTTTCCTCTGCCGTTTGTGGTTCCTCATTCTTATTTGCCACGCCATATTCCCCCTAATTTCTTTTAAACGTTGAAGCGGAACTCGATGATGTCACCATCTTGGACCACATATTCTTTACCTTCAGCGCGCAAACGGCCGGCTTCTTTGACCGCAGCGACAGAACCGTACTTATCCAAGTCCTCAAAACTCATGGTTTCCGCACGGATAAACCCACGTTCAAAGTCGGAATGGATCACCCCAGCCACTTGTGGGGCTTTCATGCCTTGCTTGAAAGTCCATGCACGGGTTTCTTTGCCACCAGCAGTGAAGAATGTGGCTAAGCCTAATAAGTGATAAGCGGCTTTGATCAACTTATCCAAACCAGATTCAGAAACGCCTTCCGCTTCCAGAAAGTCCGCTTTGTCCGCATCGTCAAGTTCAGCGATTTCTTCTTCAGTACGAGCCGAAACAGCGATGACTTCAGCGCCTTCTTTTTGCGCGTAAGCTTCGATCTGCTTGACGTAATCGCAGCTTTCCGGATCAGCCATATCGTCTTCGGCAATGTTGGCCACATAAAGCACAGGCTTTGAGGTCAATAAGAACAAACCTTTGACGATTTTTTGTTCATCTTCGTCAAAATCGATCGAGCGCACCATGCCACCTGCTTCAAGCACCGGTTTGATCTTCTTTAACACCGCAAATTCGGCTAAGGCTTCTTTGTCTTTGGTGCGGGCGATTTTTTCCACGCGTGCATACCGCTTGTTGACAGAATCCAGATCAGCCAAGCCTAATTCCAAGTTGATGGTTTCGATATCGTCGATCGGATCGACCACCCCAGTGACACTGGTGATCTCAGAATCATCAAACGCACGGACGACATGAATGATCGCATCGACTTGGCGAATGTTTTCCAAGAACTTGTTGCCTAAACCTTCACCTTTAGATGCGCCTTTGACGATCCCGGCAATGTCGGTAAATTCAAAAGTGGTGTGGATGATTTTTTTGGCGGGTTCGATTTCATCGATGCGCGCCAAGCGCTTGTCTGGAACTTCCACCATGCCGACGTTCGGATCGATCGTGGCAAAAGGATAATTGGCCATTTCGGCCCCTGCTTTGGTGATCGCGTTGAACAAGGTCGACTTGCCGACGTTTGGTAAGCCGACGATACCTGCTGTTAAAGCCATGAATACGTTCCTCTTTCTGTGTTTAATTATTTGGGTTCGTCAATGTGCGACAGGACTTTTTTCATTTTGCGGTCAAAATCATGGCGCGACAGCATCACGATATGCCCACAGCCACTGCATTTGATCTTGATATCCATGCCCATGCGAATGATCTCCCAATCATTGACGCCACATGCATGTGGTTTTTTCATTAAAACATGGTCGTGTAAAGCGTACATGTTTGCGCCTCCTTAGTCCAGTTGCTTAATCTAAATTCACATCCAGCAACGCCAAGATCCGGTTGAGATCATTGGCATCGCCAAAGTCGATTTCGATCTTGCCTTTGCCTTTTTGCGTTTGGGCAATATTGACTTTCGTGCCGAAGCGATCGCCAAGTTGGTTTTCGCTGGCGCGCAAATATGGGGATTTCTGCTTGGCTTTCGGCTTAGGCTTTTTGGCCCCGGCGTTAAGCTCCGTGATCAATTTTTCCAGCTGGCGCACCGTCAAGTTCTCAGCGACGACTTTCTTGGCCATCGCTGGGATCTGCTTTTTGTCTTTGAGGCTAAGCAGCGTCCGCGCTTGGCCCATGGACAACTGGTTGTCATTGAGCATGGCTTTAACAGAAGCCGGCAGTGTCAACAAGCGCAGCGAATTGGCAATGTAAGGGCGAGATTTGCCTAAGCGCTTGGAGACTTCGGCTTGCGTCAAGTTGAGCTTTTTGATCAAGGTGTCGTAAGCTTGGGCTTCATCTAATGGGGTCAAATCTTCGCGTTGTAAGTTCTCCAATACCGCGATCTCCATCATGGCTGGGTCGTCGAAACTGCGCACGATCGCTGGGATCGTGGTTTTGCCCGCCAGCTTTGACGCGCGAAACCGCCGCTCGCCAGTGATGATCTCATAGCCGGATACGGATTTGCGGACAATGATTGGCTGAAAAATGCCGGTGTTTTTGATGGATGCCGCCAAGTCAGCCAGCGACGCTTCATCAAAACTTTTGCGCGGTTGATACGGGTTAGGCCGGATCTCGTCTAATGATAAGTCTTCCACGGCACTAAGGGTGAGATCTGGGTCTTCGATATCTTGGAAGATCGCGCTGATCCCGCGGCCTAAGCCTTTGTTGTTTTTATTCACCATGGGCTTTAAGTACCTCCTGAGCAAGTTGGGTATAAACTTCAGTCCCTTTGGATTTAGGATCATAATCCACGATCGGCATGCCATAACTTGGCGCTTCAGCTATGCGGGTAATGCGCGGAATGATCGTGTCATACACTTTATCGCCAAAATACTTGCGCACTTCATCAATGACTTGCGCCCCTAAATTGGTGCGGCGATCATACATCGTCAACAGCACCCCTTCAATGGCCAAATGCGGATTGAAGTGCTTTTGCACCAAACGTACAGTGTTGAGCAATTGGCTCAAGCCTTCCAGCGCGTAGTATTCACTTTGTACTGGGATCAAAATCGAATGGGCGGCGGTAAACGCGTTGATCGACAGTTGCCCTAACGATGGTGGACAATCGATCAAAATGTAGTCGTAGTCGTTTTCTACGGCGGCTAAGCCTAACTTCAAACGCATTTCCCGCGCCATTTGACTGGTCAATTCGATTTCGGCACCAGCCAATTGGATGGTGGCAGGTACGATCCATAAGTTCTTGTGATTGGTTTTAAGTAAGGCTTCTGAAATCGGGTCTTCATTGACCAACACATCATAAATATCTTTGCCGACTTCTGGTTTTTGAATGCCGACGCCGCTAGTGGCATTGCCTTGGGCATCAGCGTCAATGATCAATACCCGCTTGCCAGCATCTGCCAAGCACGCGCCTAAGTTGATCGTCGTGGTGGTTTTCCCCACGCCGCCTTTTTGGTTCGCGACTGCAATGATATGTGCCATTACTTCGTCTCCTTTGGGATCTCGATCACGATGCGATATGCAGAATCAGTTTCAGCTTCCGTCATGGTGACTTTCATGCCGGCATCTTTGATCAAATGCACGGATTTTTTCAAGGTGTTCACTGCCATGCGCGTGTCATGGCTTTGCACGGTGCGGCGTTTGGTTTTGGCTGGCTTTTTGGCTGAAGGCTTTGGCGCCGGTTGCGGTTGCGCCGCTAACTCGGGATGCAATACTGCTTCAACTGCCGCTTGGGTCTCTTTGACCGTCAAGCCGTCATTTAAGACTTGATGGACCAACAATTGTTGATGGTAATCATCCACTCGCAACAATTCGCGGCCGTGCCGTTCGGATAATTCGCCGTTCATGATCGCTTGTTGAACTGGTTCAGATAATTTCAACAAGCGCAATTTGTTGGCCACAAACGACTGGCTTTTGCCCATTTGCTTGGCAAGTTGGGCTTGGGTCATGTGATTCAGATCCATCAAAGCAGTGTAGGCCTGGGCTTCTTCGATCGCCGACAAGCCCACACGTTGCAGGTTTTCGATCAACGCCATGGAAGCGGATTCTTCATCACTCATTTTCTCAACGATCGCCGGCGCTTTATCCATGTGCAAATGTTGCATCGCCCGAAACCGGCGCTCGCCGGCAATGATCTCATAACGTTCAGGCGCATATTCGCGCAACACGATCGGCTGCAACAACCCATGTTCTTGAATCGTTTCCGCCAGTTCTTGGATCGCCGAATCGGTGAACACCTTCCGCGGTTGAAACCGGTTTGGGACGATCTGGTCTAGCGCAATATCTTGCACGGCCACACCGGCTGGTTTTGGTTCGGCTTTATTTTTGAAGAAATTAAAGGCCATTTAGTTGCCTCCCAGTGGTAATTTACTTGGGGTACCAGGCTTGCGCGGGTATTTATTCGGCGTGGGTTTGGTTTTTTGGATCACCACCAAGGTGCGGTGGCCGCCATTTTCTGGCAGATCCAACTCGACTTGATCTAAGATCTTGCCGCCAAGCGTGGCCACTGCCGCTTTGGCTTGGACCAATTCATCTTCTGCTTGCGTGGCTTTCATTGCGACAAACACCCCACCGACTTTCACCAGCGGCAAGCACAACTCAGCAAGTACATTTAATGGTGCCACCGCGCGGGCGGTGACCACATCAAAACTTTCACGCTGCGGGGATTTTTTGCCGCCAAACGTTTCCGCCCGGTCGTGAAACAAGTGCACGTTTTGCAAGTTGAGGCGTTGGCTTAAGCGCTGGAGAAATTCGATGCGCTTGTTCAATGAATCCACGATCGACACGTCCAACTGCGGTAAGGCGATCTTCACTGGCAAGCTCGGAAAACCGGCACCAGCGCCAACATCGCATAAGCTTAACGCGTCAGTTTTCAGCTGTGGCAAGGCTTTGACCAGCGTTAATGAATCGTAAAAATGCTTCAAATACACCCCAGGTTCATCGGTGATCCCAGTGAGGTTCATTTTTTGATTTTCGCTGACGAGATATTCAAAATAAGTCGCATATTGCGCCAATTGTGTATCCGTATGCGCTAACCCCAGATCATCCAGCGCCTGGGCGAATGTTTCACGGTTCATTTGCACACCATTCCTTTACAGTGTCCGGTTTGCGCGCATCATTTCAACAGTGCCTGCGCGTTTCACGTCACTGTCTAGTTTAACTTAAAATCACCCTTTCAACAACCGTCCCTCAAGGCGCGTTTCATGTGAAACAACGATGACAAAAGGCGTTATTGCATTGCGCGATAACGCCTTAACTTGGTTATTTAATGAAGCTCATGAACCGGCTTTAACTCAACTTAAGCCAGTTGGCCAACGCGGGCTTGATGGTTTTTGATGATCAAGTCAGCGATGCCTTTGGCGATGCCGGCATTTTTTAGGATCGGGCCATGGGCATAGCTGCCAAAGGTGTTTTTGTAGCGCATGCCTTCAACGCCATCTTCTGGGTTGTTGCCATAGCCTTGGATCATTTTGCCTAAAGGCTTCAACTTCTTAGGATCGTCAAAATAGGTGCGGCCAGAATGATTTTCAAAGGCTTTGACAGTGCCAAAATCCGTTTCAAATTCGGTATCGCCGATCATGCGGGCATCGGCTTTAAACACCGTGTGCAATGGCAAAATGCCCAGGCCAGGAATGCTGGTGCCACTGCTGGTTTCATAATAAGCGCCTAAGAGTTGATAGCCGCCGCAAATCGCCAACATCGGTTTGCCAGCTTCAATGTAGTCACTAAGCGTTTGCTTGTGGCGCTTCAAATCACGGGCAACGACAGTTTGTTCATAATCTTGACCGCCACCAAAAAAGACGAAATCATAATCTTCCGCGTTAAATGGCGCGTCTAATGACACGTTGTCGACGCGCACGTCAAAGCCTTTTTGTTTGAGCCAGTAGCGCAAGATCTTCACGTCACCAGAATCGCCGTACGTATTCATCAAGTCTTCGTAAAGATAAGCAATGGTAATGGGTTCAGCCAAGATGCATCCGTCCTTTCACAATAACGGTATCATAACACAGCGGCTAAGTTGCGCCTAGTCTTTGGACCCAGGCCAAAAACTAGCGATCAATAACGCGATCACGCCGCCAAGCAACACCGCCGCAAATCCACCGATGAAAACATTTGGGAGCGTTTGGGCCAAAACCCACCATAATACGGGTCTACACTTTCTGGTGTTGGAGAAATCCAACGCTAAGAGTGTAGGCCCGTTTTAAATGACAAAATAATAGGGCACCTATAAGGCTACCCGTGCTATGCTCTAAGCGACGAAACCAAAAGCTAGC
>NZ_BAAFZI010000058.1:0-11909 GCF_045862175.1 Lacticaseibacillus salsurae
AAAATACCATTATCCCTGCATCCATCATAGTTCCTTAAACAATTAAATAACAAAAAAGCCTCCCACGGTCGGGGAGACCTTCAAAGGATAAAAACTATCCTTCAACACCATTTGACAAATTTCCAAAAAAAGCCGCCGCAGGTAGTGCTGCGACGGCCAAGGTGTGGGATAAACAACTTCGATTCATTGGCAATATACCATGGGCTTCTATCGACATTCAAGTCTCGCCACCCTCAGTGCTTTTCTCACCCAATTAAAGCATGCGTTCAAAGCTGTTCGCTTTGGATTCCATCTGCAAGAGTCAGACTAAACTCCAGCCAATTATGGCTTACCCGCGGTTCGCTCATACCGATTGCCGATGCCCAATTGCTTGCGAATCTTCGCAACGGTACGCCGCGAAACCTCGACGTGTTTGGCTGCCAAGCGCTGAACCAATTCGATGTCGCTCAGCGGTTCCTCCGCATCTTCACGCTTGATAACCGCCTGGAGTAACTCCCCAATCTGCCCAGCGGTCACGCCAGATTTTGCCACTGGAACGCGGAAGCACTCACGCAGCGCAATGACGCGTCCGCCGACTCGCAGGTATTTGTCCTTGATGGCGCGGCTGACGGTGGCGACGCTCACCCCGATGGCACTGGCGCAGGCACTCATGGTCAAAGGCGCCAGCTGTGCGGCCGCATCGTTGAGAAACGCCGCCTGCACCTGCACAATCTGCTGTCCAATCTGCATTAAGGTGACTTGCCGCCGATTGAGCGCACGGCTCAGTGTCCGATATTGGCTTCTTTGGACGCGCAGGTACTGCATCGCCGCCGGGTCTGCCTCACCGCGCAACTGGTTATAAGTCGCCTCATCAAAGCGCACTCTCACCTGTCCTCGCTGGCTGTCCAGCAGTTGTAGCCCCGCTGGCGTTCGCTCGACCACCAGATCAGGCACCACGTACTGAATGGTGTCGTTGCCGGCAAACCGGCCGGCAGGATTCGGATCCAAGGTGCGGATGGCTTCCAGCGCTGTGGCGAGTGCGGTGACGTCGCACGCTAGCCGCGCCGCCAACTGCGGCCACTGCGACTGATCGGCAAGTGCCGCCAGTTCCTGTTGCTCAAGGATTGCCAGCCCCGTCTGGTCAAAGCGCCCAATTGAACGGGCCTGCAGTAGCAAGCAATCCGTGAGGTCAAATGCGCCCACTCCGGCCGGCTCCAGCGACTGTACCAGGTGCAATGCGCCAGTGAGCTGCGGTGCGGTCACCGCAAGCGCGTGCCGAAGCGCATCAACGGAATCCGTGAAGTAGCCGCGCTCGTTCAACATCAGCACTAACTGCGCCGCCACCTTGCGTGTCGCCCCATCTTCATCACTAACGCGCAGCTGCGCGAGCAAGTGATCCGTCAGTGACTCCTGCTGCGTATCCGCAATCGGTGGAAAATCGTCGTAGTCAAGGTGCGGCCGGCGGACCTCCAAAAACGGGTTGTCCGCCACCACGCGTTCCAGATAATCGGCTAATTGGCTGGCGCCGAATTGCAGAATGTCCAGCGATTGGTGCATCCCAGGGGTTATGACCAGCCGCGTCTGCAGGCGCTGCTGGGGGCCGAGCTTAAATGATGGCTTCAAGCTTCTCACATCCTTACAGGCTAATCGTCCGCACCTGGCGCACGTTCATGTTCATCGACAGATCTTCGATGACGTCGGCGTAGTTCATCGATTTGGGAATCTCCAGCTCGTAAACATTGGTGTAGAGACGCTGCTTACTTGTGACCGTCACGCTGAAGTTGACGTCATTGATGACAATCTTGTGATCATCGAAATATTGCTGAATGAATTCTTTGGTCGGCAGCTTGTGCTCGTAAGAGATCTCCAGGCGTTTGAACGTGTTGACATGGATAATGCGCTTCAGGAAAACCAGGACGACGAACACGACGACCATTCCTGCAAGCGCGATGACATAGTTCCCCATTCCAACCGCCAGTCCTTCACAAGCTACCGCCCAGAGGCTCGCCGCGGTGGTTAAGCCGCGAACCGCCCGGTGCTGAACGATGATGGTGCCGGCCCCCAGGAAGCCAATACCGCTGACCACCTGGGCAATCAAGCGGGCATCATCGGCGCGCACGACCCCCGCCAGCTTCGGCGTGGCCACCGCGATGTTCAGCGCGTTAAAGCCAATTTCCTTCTGCACCAGGGCAATGATGCAGGCGCCCACGCACACCAGAATGTGAGTGCGCAGCCCGGCCGGCCGATTCTTGTGCTCACGGTCGTAACCGATGACGCCAGAGACCACGACTGCCAAAATCAGGCGGAGACAGACCTCAGCAACCGATAAGCCGTAGGTCATCAGACTACTCCAAGCAGACCGAGGACGACAGCGAGTACGAGGACGCCCAGGAGGATCCAGTTAACGTTCACTTTTTTGCTCAACAGCCAGTAGCAAGCCAGGGTCACGCAAAGCGGAACCAGGCCCTGCCACAGTTGATCAAGGTAGGTTTGGATTTCGATTGGCTTACCGCCTTCAATCGGAATCGACAAGGTGCTCTTGAATTTGACCATGGTTGCGGTCATGCAGCCAATCATCATCAAGCCCAGCGTGGAGGCCGCCTTGTTCAGCAGCTGCATGCTCCCACTCTTGTACATGTCCTGAATGAACGAATCCCCAACCGTGAAGCCCATGTAGGTCAGGTAATAACGTGTCAGAATTGAAGGGATGTTGTAAATCAGCAAGAACAGAATCGGACCCATCCAAGAACCCTGCGAGGCCAGCGAAATCCCGATGCCGGCTGCAATCACACGCAGCACACCCCAGAAGATGGAATCGCCAATCCCAGACAGTGGGCCCATCAAGGACGTCTTCAAGGCGACGATGGAATCCGCATCGAATTTGTCCTCCTCGGCGTTTTCCTTTTCCATGGACGCAACCAGGCCCATGACGAAGGTCCCCACGTTCTGCGTAATGTTGTACCACGTAGTGTGGCGCATCAACGCCTGGCGGTGGCCTTCCTTGTCATTCTTGTAGTAGCGATCGAAGGCCGGCATCACGGAGTACATGAAACCAGGCGCATGAGCCTTGGTCGCGCCGGCGCGGCTGCCGAAAACGGTGAAGGAGCGCCAGAAAATTGAATTCAGCATCTTCCGATCTTCAGCGGAAACGTTCTTCGTTATTTTCATGAGAAAAAGTCCTCCTCTTCTTGTGCGTCGTTGCTCTGAGCAGTACCGGTCCCTGCAGTTTGAGCCGCAGGCCGACTCAACAGCTCCTTCTGGCGATTCTCAATGTCCATCAGTTGCTTATCGCGCATCCATTGCACGACGACGATGATCAACCCCACCGCGGCAACCGCAACAGACGGCAGTTGCATGTACTCGGCCAGAATGAAGCCCAAGAAGTAGAACGGCGACAACTGCTTGCTCCAGAGCATCCGCATCAGAATGGCGAACCCAACGGCAGGCAGCAAGCCCCCGGTCGCGGACAAGCCGGCCATCAGATTCTTGGGGATCTGGTTAACCATGTTCTGGACCGGCGTTGCACCGGCCAAAACAGAGAAGAAGGTGACCAGAGAGAAGATGAAGTAGTTAATGAACCACATGCCGAAATGTAAAAAGGTAATGCGGCGACCGTCATCGGCGGCGGCAGCCTTATCAATTGCTGGGGCGAACACGTTCATCACGACGTTCTTCATAAACATGGAGATAAATGCGGCAAAAACACCGATCGGCACGGCCAGCGCAAGGGCTGCCTTTTCGTTGACGTTCAGGGTAATGGCAAATGTGGTCGCCAGGACCGTTGCGGTGACCGGTTCGGCGGACAGCGCCCCGCCAATATCGACGGCCCCCATGAAGATGGCTTCGAGCGAAGCCCCCATCATCACGCCGGTTCTCACATCGCCAAAAATGATCCCGGCAACGAGGCCGACCACCAGGGGCCGTTCAATCATCGTTTGGCCCCACAGCCAGTTACCGCCAAAACAGATAAATACACAAAGTGCAGCTAAGAATGCGGTGTGTAACATAGTGCGTTCCTCCTATACAATGGATTGCTGTTACTTCAACAGTGAACTAATGGCAGTTTGCGGATTGCTTGGAATCACCTGCTGGAAAACCGGCACGTCCAGTTTTGCCAACTCACGTAAGGCCGCCAGTTCGGACGGAACCAGCATCAGGGTCGCGCTCAACTGCGTCGGCTCGCCTTCGCTGTTGCCCGCGAACCGGCCCACGTTGGCGACGTTGATGCCCTGAATGCCCGGCACGTTCTGGGCAATCTTCAAGGCGTCCTTGACGCTGTTCACGAGGGCGAACATCCGCATGTTGGCACCCTTGGGATTCTGGAAAACCTTGATGGCGTCGTCCACGGTCCGAATCAACAGCTTCTTGCCGGTCGGGGTGGCCATCTTCAGCGTCATCTGCACCATTTCGTTGCTCGCGGCGTTGTCGTTCGCGACGACGATGCCTGGGGTGTCCAGTTCCTTGGTCCAAACCAGTGCCACTTGCCCATGAATTAGCCGGTCGTCCACTCGTAGTTGTACAATCATAATTTTGCCTCCTGTAATTCACCGTGCGGCCTGGTGTGATCACGCATAGGTGCCCAAGCCGTAGCCGGTGCTATTCGAAAAATTCGTCTTCAGTTGGGGCCGGCGGGGCCTGATGTTGCAACGTCACCCGCTGCACCTGAGATTGCCCAATCAGCTCATCCACCACCGCCGACGTCATCGGTCGGCCGTCCAACAAGACGGCCAAAATAATGGCAAGGTTCATCTGGGTCACAATGATAATATTAGGGGCATTCTCAGCAGCGAGCATCACCTTTTGATTGACACTGCCCCCCATTAGATCTGTAAAAATAATGGCCGGTTCAGAACCTGAAGCTTCGATAAACGACGCGATGGCCGGGGTGTAATCACTGTCATCAACATACGCGTCGATGGCCTCGACCTTCTCCGCCATTCCCGTCAGGATCCCGATTGAATTCTTGAGCCCGCTGGCGAAATGCCCGTGACTCACAATTAATACTTTCGTCATTCGCTTCACCTCCTTTGCGCTACACCTAAATAACAAGCAAAACATGTGCCAAGTCGCGGAAGCGGTTAATTTAGCGCTAAAAAAAGAAAGTGTTTAAAGGCTAAACACTTTCTTATGTGTATCTTAAACACTAGACAAACTGCTTGAATAGCTCATACAGAAGGGACAATTCGTAGTCGTCGATGGTGATGTTGTACTTCAGCCCAATCGGCCGGAAAATCCCGTTCGAGACCTGAATGAATTCCTGCTCAGCCGCATCTGGCGGGGCAACCGGGACGTTCACCTGGTGGCGAACCAGCAACCGTTCAATCATCAAGGCGATATGCATGTAGAGATTGAGCTTAACCTTCCCGTCCAGGCTGATGTGATAGAAGGCCTCGTACTTGCTGATGACGCTTTCGACTTCCTTAATCACGATATCTGGATTCAAGAAGCTCAGCCGTTCACTAACCCCCTCGATGGAGAAGAAGCGGAGCAGCTCGCTGTTGAGTTGTTGCATGCGCGCGACGTCCACATACGGCGCCAACCATTCGGCCAGCTGGCGCGTCCCCGCTGCGTCGAGCAAGTCATAGATATTCAGCGTTGGCACCTTAATGGCAGGCAAGTCATTGGTGGTCAGGATGAACAGGGTCTGCGCAAAATAGTCGTTTTGTTCCCCGATTCGTTGCTTTAACTGGGCATAATCGACCGTGATGCATTTAATGTTGAGCGGCAAGTACGGCTGGATGATATCCCGCAGTTTGTCCGAGATCCCCAGCCCCGAAATGCATGAAATGAGAATATTCGGCGTCCGCGAAAAACCGGTATACGACTGCGCACTAATCGTGTAATGCTCAGCCGCTTCCGCAATCTCGGCAAAGGGCATGCGCTGCTGCAGCTTCAGGCCAATATCCAGCGCGGTCACCGTGGTCAGGTTGTTCACCACCAGCAAGTCACCATCCAGGTGACTCCGCAGCTCGCTGTACAGCTGCTCCAGCGACCCCATGTCCACCATCAGAATCAAGCCATTGCTTGTGCCAAGCCGATCCACCAGCTCCTGCGTCTGCGCCACCACCGCCGACACCCCGGTGTTAATGGGCATATCGATGGCGTCCACGACGTAAGTGCCACACAGCTGATTGACAACCGCCTGAATACTGGTGGCGGTATTGACGCCATGGGCAATCAAAATGGCGGAGCGGGGAATTTTCTCATCGACTAAATCGTGAATGGCAAGCGCCAGCAGCGCCGTCAACGTGGCGGTACTTGGCCCATTCAGCTCGACAATGCCACTGAAAAACACCCGCGCAACGTGCAGTGCCCGCGGGCAGATGCTTTGCGTCGTGCGCTCCAGCACGCTCGTCTCGTCGGCACTAAGCCTGAAGCGCTGCAAGTACAGGTCAAACAGCACCAGTCCCAGGTGGCGTGGGGCTGGAATCCCGAAGCGCTCGCGAATCACGTGTTCACCGCGTTGACGAAACTTAAGCGCCAACGGGTGATTTAATGTTTCCGAGCACACATTCACCGCCATGCTTTGCAGCTGATCATCCAACCGGGTGTAGGCGTCTGCGTCCGCACCATTGTTCTTCACCAGCGCCGCGAGCAGGGCCGCGAGTCGCTGCTGGTCAATGGTGGTTGAGGCATCGGCATTGAGGAGCCGCGGCGCATTCACATCAATCGTGACGTCCGCGTATGTATTGGTCGCATCAATCCCGGTAATATCAAAGTGGGCAGGCGTCAACGTCAGTACCTGCTGGTCGCTTTGATCCTTGTATGCGCGCGCACAGCCCCGCTTCATCAGGTTCTTGAGGTAGCCAATGTTGCCTGCCGCCTGCACCCGCACCAGCGCGTGCAGAAGGTACCCGGGCACGAACAACTGGCGGTCCAATTGCCGCGCCTCGTTGCGCAGGAGCGTCTCAACAATCTGGAGCCGCTCGTCCACGGGGCGCCGCGCAAAGTCGGGCAACTTGATGGTGATCGGAATCCGGCGGCGGAACGTATCGAGCAGGACGCGCTCCGGGTCAGCGGTGGTGGCTAAAATCAAGCGCACCGCCGCGTGTTGAGGGTGATCGTTGTCCCCCATTTTGTAGTAGACGCCCCTGTCGATGAAGCTAAACAACTTCTCCTGATTCTCGCTGGATAGCCGGTGAATTTCGTCCAAAAACAAGAAGCCGCCATCCGCTTGCTGAAGGATGCCGCTGCGGGGCTCGTCCGCCCCTGTGTACGCGCCCTTGACGTAGCCGAAAAGGATGCTGGAAAGTAATTCCGGGTTGTTGGCGTAATCCGCGCAATTCAACACAGCAAACGGCGCGTCCGCGGCCACGACGCCTTCGTCGCGAGCGTAATCGACAATCTTCGCCGCCAGGTAGCTCTTACCCACACCTGAATTACCCGTAATCAGCACGTTGAGCCCACGCGGCGGGTATTTGACCGCCGCCTCGCACTGCTCGATGAGCCCGGTCAGGCTGCCCTGCGCGCCAATAAAGTCGGCGAATGCCTGATTCCGCGGGGTTGCGGTTGCATCCGGCGCGATCAGGCTCCACTGCACCGGCCGCCCCTCAATTTTGAAGATCTGATGTGCAGCTTGCAACTCATTCAGATAATGGCTTGTGACGGAACGCGACAAATTAATCTGGGCAGCAATGGCGCTTGTGGTCAGCGGCGTGCCCGTTGTCCGCCGCAACACCGTCATGATCTGTTCCTTCGAAGTCTCCAACTGTAACCCTCCAGTTTCTCTTTTCAATATAGCAAAGAATAACGGCCGTTTCAAAATGGATCGTTTCAGTGGCAACTTGTCCTTGACGTTTCCTATCTCGGAAGCCATGAAAACGCGAGGTGAATTCATCGCGGTCACACTTCTCAATCAAGGTCGGTACATCGAGCAAACCATTCCGATCATTGATGGCGAGCTCAACGCGGGTGAAGTGACCGTCAAGCGCAATGCAGGTCTCCAGAAAGTCATACCAGGTGCGATCCTGCTGGCGCAAATATGATTCGACGTAGCGGCAGCCTTGGCCAGATAGTCGGTGATAAAGCCGAACCCGCTGGTAAAGAAACTCGGCTTATACTTGGGAATCTCCCAACCAGGCAAATAGTTGTGAACTCGATCCAAGAATGCAGTATCGGACCCCATCGCGTCTGGAAATGGCTCAAATAAATTAGATGTCCGTAACAACACATCCACACTTTGGTTGATGTTCCCAACAAATACCATGCCTGCGCTGGCTTGGATTTCTGCGCGACCGCGAACAAACGAGCTAGAAGCCATGTAATCCTTCATGATTTGGATACCATCTTGATCTTTGAAGTTGATGCCGGCGACTTCATCAAAGGCAACCACATCCCACATACCAACCAATCCGACCTCGTGACGCGCCATGTTATAAAACAAGTTAGCCACCGTGGTTTGCCCACCAGATACCAAAATAGAATTTGGCGACAACTCTTTATATACATGCGACTTCCCGGTGCCACGTGGTCCAAGTTCAACTAAGTTATAGTTGTTTTCAACCAGCGGAATCAACCGCGAAATCAAGAGCCACTTAACGCGTTGTTCAAAGGCATCTGGTTCCATGCCCATCGAGCGCAATAGCAGATCAGTCCATTCCTCAGTCGTGAACTGCGCACGACCGGAATATACCTCATCCATATCAACAAACGGCACCTGAATTGGTGTTAGCTCAACAATGTTGAAGTGATCGTCGCTTTCATGATCATAACTCAGGCGCACGATCGACCAGATGCCACCGATTAGGAGTCGTTCGAAGCGCTTGGGATAATCTTCATCCACCGGTACGCCTGAGATTCCAAGATTACCAAAAGTCGCTTCATAACGATCTTCCGTGGTATTCAATGCAACTGTGAGCTTGTCAATCACCGTGTATGCGCCATTCTCGCGGATCTTTGACTTGATCTTTTCGGCTTCATCAGGCCGAACATAATTATTGGCCAGGGTCCTCTTAACGTTTTCCACACCGCGCTCAATGGCTACTGGATCTTAGCCATTGGCATATTGACCCAGCAGAAACTCCAACACATAAGTCGGCACATTAGCGCCTTCTTTGATGCGTTGCGTCAAGTCTTTGCGCACAAAGCGGCCGGAAAAATGTTCTTCGAGCTTGGTCTGAATCGCGACTTGACGCGCGTGTTGTTCATCAGATGTCAAAGCCAAACCCTCCTCCAATTACCATGTCCATCGTATACACCGTTGTGAATTCTTCTTCCGTATCCACATTATGCAACGCTAGCGTATATTTGCGTCCATTGATGTACTTAGCATCTTTTAACGTCAAACGAATCCGCTGAATTCGCTCGGTTGGCATGGTTGCACGACTATCTGCTACCACCTCACGAACCCCAGAGATCTTTTGCCCAGCATCATCCACGAAATAAACCTGATACGTGGCGGCAGTAACCAAATCGCTGATGGCATCGTCTTGCATTAATTGCACCACCATATCACGAGCGGTAATGCGATGGGCGGCCGTGACATCATGTAGCTTGGCCGCTTCAGCTTGTGAACGACCGGTGCTAGTTTGAACGTCCAAGACTGGAACGATCATTTCTTGTGCCGAGCTGCCACCATGGACATAGTTTTGACTGGGGCCTGGCGCCTGGAAGATGTCGAAGTTCCTCGGGTAGTTAACGAAGCGTGAGTCATCATTACCTAGTAGTGCACCAAGGGCTTGATGCGCCGTCCCTTTCGTCGCCAATGGCCGCTCGGAGATCACATAGCGTTGTTCTTTTTTGATCACCCCAGCTGCTTCAGCATCTGCATTAGAAACTTCAATCTTATTGGCGCTATCCAAGGCCGAGTGCCTGAAAATATAGCCATGATCTGCCGTAACGATGATATGGCGTACACTGTTGTTCCGCAGAATTTCAATCGTGCGCGCAAGGTGATCGATGGCACGTTGGGTAGCAGCAAAGACTTCTTGTTCTGTCACCGACTTTTCACCGGTTGTGTCGACACGATTATCGTACAGATACACGACTTTTTGACCGGCAAGAAATTCACGACGTTGCGCGGTGTTCATGTTATTAAAATCACCTACTAACCCAGCAGCACTGGCTTCGTTAGTTTGCTGCAGCAGCTGCTCGCGCTTTTCAGTGGTATTGACCGCTTGATCATCGACAAAGACTAATTTGTTCCCATCATAAGCTAAGTTGTGATTGGGTAATAACGACGGCATGCCAAAGTAAGTCACAGACGGCAGTCCGGTGATCAAATACTGCATCTCAGTCGTCATCGTATCTTTGGCATCAAGCTGTGCCTGCAAGGATTTGGCGGCTTCAAAGCGAAACGCATCAGAAATCAACACCACGATACGATCTTTATTGGTTGAAACATATTGGCGATAGAAATTTCGCTGATACCGGTCACTCGGCACCGCCTCAGCACTATATACTTGATTCCATTCCTGAATCGATTGCGATAAGAAGCCGTTCAAGTATGCATTCTCGACCTTATCTTGAATGCCTTCAGTAATGGCTTCAATCTCCGGTGCAACATTGGCACAAGCGGCGGTGAAGTGACGATAGCTGGTATCAAGTTGATAATCTGTTGTTACGTAGGCGTCAATCGCTGCCGCAAGGTCTTCAGGTTGTTGTTCGGTCTGCTTGGTTAACAACGCGAGCGCATCATGCTGAATCTGATACACAGAGGCACAAAGATTCCCATATGCCATCACCTGACGACTAGCAATCAATTCTGCCAGCGACATCCGGTTGATCCGAGCTTCAAAATCATCAGCCAAAATGCGGGCAGTCACCCACTTGGCAATGAGCTGATCAATTTCTGGAAAGGCATCAATACGTGCTAATTGCGCGATATCAAGCTTTCCGAACAAGCCTTGACCATGAATAAACTGCCAGACTTCGGTAGCAATATGTTGAATCGCGGCTTGACAGTTAATTAAATTACGTGTGTTTTGAATAAACGTGATGGCATTGTTAGCGTGCGTCAACGTGTAGGTGCCAAGATTGACCGGTAATTCCCGTTCTGCTTGATCATAAGCCATATTTAATAACATGGCGGTAAACAAGTATAGCGGCGTCTTATGGGCATTTTGAAAGCCATAGGCACGATCAATGAACTCCCAAAAAGCATCTAAGGCGCCATACTTCTTGAACAGCATCAAGGTTTCATTGTCTTCATCCAGTGAACCTTGGCAGATGACTTGCAAAATTGCTCCTAAAGCAGGACTCGAAGCCTTGGCAATTGCCGCCAATAACACTAACTCCAACGGTTGATGATTATAATTCAACTCGACAAAACGTTGCTTACGAATTTTGCTGGCAAAAAATGTGGCATATTCTTCGAGGAATTTCTTATCCGTTGGTTTCAAGTTCAGTTCTTCTTGAAGCATGGTCAAAGCATCAGCCGCATAGGTCTTGGAATAATACAAAAAATCCGCCAGTAGATTCTGTGCCAAGCTTGGCTTCGGTGCAGGCGAGTAGACTAATGCAGATTTGCCTTGGCGTTGCATCTCAGTCAATTCGAGTTTGGTTTGAAACTGGTCCCGTGCGTTCATGATCACAACAGGTTCATGAAGCTGTTGTGTAATCTCCGCAATATTTTTGTGAAAACTCCCAGTTTCATCGTACCAAAAGACGAAATGGTTATCTTCACCTGGATTATTCATAGAATTTCAAAAAAGCAGCGCAATCCCACGATTCACACGGGACTGCGCTGCTTTGGTGTTTCACCCATTGGGTGCGCCTATATGCTAAGGTTGAGTCGATAAAAACCATCACGAAAGCGAGGCTTCACACCATCTCAACTTTAACCAGCTTATCCCTGCAATGCAATACCAATGTGACTGTGACCGCCGACGGCGGTCAACTTTCAAATGACGCCGGGCTCGTTTTGTTCCAAGAGTTTCTTCATCGTATCAACTTTAGGCAACTTGCCAATCAGTGCCTCAAGTTACCAGACC
>NZ_BAAFZI010000059.1:0-11281 GCF_045862175.1 Lacticaseibacillus salsurae
AAATACCATTATCCCTGCATCCATCATAGTTCCTTAAACAATTAAATAACAAAAAAGCCTCCCACGGTCGGGGAGACCTTCAAAGGATAAAAACTATCCTTCAACACCATTTGACAAATTTCCAAAGTTTTTCAGGAATACACAAAAAGCCGACGCAGCGTCGGCTTCTACACTTAATGCTAACTTTTCTCTTGTGCCATTAAGCCTTCCAAATACCACTGGCTTGCTAGCATTTCTTCGCAGTTGTTTTGATCTTTCAAGTTGATCTCAAAAATCGAAGTGGCATTGGAGTTCATCGCATGCATCACGCGCTTCCAATTGATCTCGCCTTGGCCTAACACCAGACTGTCATGAGTTTTGCCCATCGAATCGACTAAATGATAGTGGCGTACAAACGGGCGTAAGTGGCGCATCGAAGCGATCAATTTATTATTGTCGCCATGCACGTAAATAAACGCATGGGAGACATCATATGCCAGTGGTAACTGCAGCGCCAACAGCCGTTCTTCAAATTCCGGATCACCATAAGCAAAAACCGGTAGTAGCGAATTTTCAAACACGACGTTGTCTGGTGCCATCGCTGTGAAATCAAGCATCCGCCCTAAAACGACTTTTTGCGCAGTGGCCAGATCCGGCCAATCTTTAGAAAAGTCGTGTTCGCCTGGATGTAACCCGTAGCCGCCATGGATCAACGCAACGGCCCCGACTTGCTGGGCATAACTGATCAGTCGTTTGGATGAGTCCATTAAAAACTGATACAACTGCGGAAATAATAGCTTGTTGACGCACAACTCCATGCGCAACCCATGCCACTTCATCGGGTGATGAAAAACAACATGCGGCACGCTTTGTTGGACCCAAGTGACCATCTCTTGAAAATGTGCCCAGCCTTCAGGGGTAAAATCGGCTTCAGTCAAATGAAACTCGAACACATCAGGATGATGTTGGAGTCGGTTTTGAATCTGCACTTCATCGGTGCTGGCTTTTAACCCTAATTGCATACTAGCCCTCCGCTTAACTCGGCAAGCGTCGCATCATCCGCTTCAAGCGCAGCCGATCGACCAAACGCACCCCCAAAGAATCTGCTAATTCAATGGCAGAATCGGAGAATTCGCTATTGGTCAACACCACTGCTTCGTCGAGTTTATAGAAATTATGGCCGGTCCAGACTTCTTGTACTGCCTTATTTCCGACAAATCCAGTATACCGCTTGCATTGAAATCCGCACGTTTTTCCGTTTTTTTCAGCGATAATGTCAATGCCTTGATCCCCGCTAGCTTGGGTAACTTTAATATGTTTGTAGCCGTTGCGCTTGAGCAAATATCCGCAAAAATGCTCGAATTCTTCCCCTTCCATCGCATCGACTTGTGCCATTTGTAAATCGCGATACTGAAAATGCCGCCGGTATACCCATAACGCATTGACCACCACAAACACTGAAATAAAGATAAACGCTGCCAGATCCAATTGGCCTTTCCAAGTGGTCGGGCAATAGCCGCGCAACAAAAATGAATACAGCAAGGCAAGCGCAAATAACACCAATAATAGCTGATAACCACGGCGCAATAAATTATGAATCATGTCTGCCCCTCCTGACTTTAAGCGTACCAGAAATAGTGCCGCTTTGCCTAAGACTTTGGGTTGATTCTGTAGCAATTTTTCGGTACGCTAGAAGAAACACATAAGGAAGCGGTTTCTTGACTATTGACTCAAAGCTCTTCGCCAAACTACAAGGCGAAACCATCACCCAATACACCTTGACCAACCAACATCACTTGGCGTTGCGCTTGCTGACTTTTGGCGCGCGAGTGCAACAGTTGCGCCTACCAGACCAAACAGGGGCCGACCCGAACTTGATTGCCGGATTTGTCACGTTACAAGATTACATCCAACAGCCTGAACCTTTTGGCGCGTTAATGGGGCCAGATTGCTTAACCCCCACTCGCACCGATTGGCAAAACTGGAACTGGGACGCCAAAATCGTGGCGGATGCCGTGGTGATGCAATTGCGCTTAGCCGATGGCGTCAATGCCTTGCCAGGCACGCAACTCATCACTGTCACCCACCATTTAAATGAGGACAACGTGTGGCAAATGACTTTGCAGGTGCAAAGCGACACGCCTTTGCAGTTGCGACCAAATTATAATTTGGCCTTCATGCTGACTGGTGACCCAGCGCGCACCATCGCTCATCAACAATTGACCATCGGCGACGCCACCTTGCCAGTGCACCCACTGCAAACGCCACAAACCCATGCCAAGTTAGCCGATCAGCGCTGGACGTTAGATTATCAAGGCTCAGGAGCAGGCCTAGCCGTTTCGACTTTTGATCATATCAATGAATCCACGAATTTCAACGGCATCTTAGGCCATCCCAATGCCACTGTTGGCATTCGCTCGCTGGTGGCACCAGATGATCAAACAGTCTTGGTCGATGCCGCGCATCCTTTTGAACAAGTCACCAAAATCACTTTGCAAGCCAATTAAAAACTCCGCCGAATCATTTGGCGGAGTTTCTTTGTTACTTGGTTGGTTTGGTTGACTTGACTGGTTTATCAGCTTTTTTGAGCTGTTCAGCTAAGTCCAAGATGTATGGGCGTAATTCATCTTTTACTTCGGGATGGGTCAACCCGTATTCGATCGTGGTTTTGACAAAGCCGAACTTGTTGCCGACATCATAGCGCGCGCCTTTAAATTCATGGGCGAAAACGCGTTGGGTCTTGTTCAATTCGTCAATGGCATCGGTCAATTGAATTTCATTGCCTTTGCCTGGCTTTTGGTTGGCTAAAATATCAAAGATCTCAGGGGTCAGCAAGTAACGCCCGATAATGGCCAAATCAGAAGGTGCGTCTTCAACCGCTGGCTTTTCCACGAATTTCTTCACATTGAACAACCCGGGTTTGACTTCTGATTCAGGATCGATCACCCCATAAGCGGAGACATCTTGGTGCGGCACTTTTTTAACCGCTAAGATCGACGCATGGGTTTCGTCATAAGCATCGATCAATTGACGCGTTAATGGCACCTTGTCTTCCATTAAGTCATCACCTAACATCACGACAAACGGTTCGTCCGCGATAAAAGACTTGGCCAAGCGTACCGCGTCACCTAAACCACGTGGATAGGGTTGGCGCACGAAAAATAAGTTCACACCAATATCAGTGGTTTGATGGACCAATTCCAACAACTTGTCTTTATGCTTGGATTCCAGGTTTTGTTCCAATTCCGGGGCAGAATCAAAATGGTCTTCAATGGAACGCTTTTGTTTGCCTTCCACGATCAAAATATCTTCGATACCTGATGCTTTGGCTTCTTCGACAATAAATTGGATCGTTGGCTTATCCACGATCGGCAACATTTCTTTGGCCAATGCTTTGGTAGCAGGTAAAAAGCGGGTCCCAAGCCCCGCTGCAGGAATCACAGCTTTGCGTACTTTCAATGTCTTATCCTCCTCAAGGTATATGTCCATCATACCCGAAATCGGCTGTCGAATGGGTTAAAATTCGCAAAAATTACCGCTAAACATCAGGTTTAAGGAAAAACCCACGAAAAATCTGGTAAAATTGAGATAACAATTATCGGGGGAACGTTTTTATGAAAAAATTTGGGCTATTTCTTGCCGCGATCGTCGCGGTTGCCGCATTAGGCGCGATCATTTTTTTCGGGCGTCAACATCAAGCTGAGCAATTGGCCGCCCAAGCAGCATCACATTCGGCTTTAGTGGCCAAACACCCTGCCGCCGCCAAAAGCACGCCGGTCAGTGCCTCATCAAGTAGCCACCAGCAAACCAAGCAACCCAACAAAAAAGTCGGCCACAACCAACCTTTAAAATATGTGGCATTAGGCGACAGCTTGGCGGCAGGCGACTTTACCAGCAAAGAAGATCTAGCGTATGAATATGTCCTCACCCGCTACCTTAAAAATACCTTAGGCTTCAAAGCCACGTTGGACGGGTATTGGGAAGCTGGAGCCACCTTGACCAGCTTGGCGCAACCGAACTATGACAATGTGGTCACCATGGCGCCGGATTTGATCACCATCGAATTTGGCACCAACGAGCAAGATCAAACCAATCCCAACTATGCTGATCCGGCCACCTTTAAAACCAACCTCACCAACTTGGTCAGCGGGTTCAAAACGGATCTTCCCAAAGCCAAAATCATTTTGTTGACCACTTGGAAAGCCGACACCAGCGCGCAATACAACGCCGCCATCAAAGCAGTCGGCACGCAGTATGCGATCCCTGTGGTCGATATTTCAAGCGTTTATGCCAAATCCAGCAATATCGCCCAATCAGGCGCCACGAGTTGGACCGGTTCTGGTGATGGCTACCACCCTAACGACGCTGGCAATCAAGCCATTGCCGATTTGTTAGCCAAGCAAGTGGATCGCTTCTATGTGAAATAATCTCAATCGCGCGCACGTCTGCTTGACGTGACGCGCTTTTTTATTGCACGAAAAAAGTCGGGCTTCCACCCGACTTTTAAACCAGTTTAGTTGTTGTTATCACTATGCACAGTGTAGCCAGCACTGTTGGTGCCATGCCAATCAAAATTAGGATTCAATGCATTTTGCTTGGTTTCTTCATTGCTGATGGTTTCATGGGCTAAACCTAAGTTGCCACGGATCTCATCAGAAACGCGCTGCAATTCTTTGGTTGAGGTCACTTGATAAGATGCATTCAAGATATTAGCCCCGACGCCTTGCATATGATCTTCTTTGACGTTGTTGGCAGCGGCGCGATAATTGGTGAACAACTTCGTCATATCATCAAAGCTCATGTTGGTTTTCAAGTTGGATTCCACTGAACTCAACAACTTTTTGAAATTGGCCAACGACTGAAATGACGGCGCTGCTTTTAAAATCGAGGTGATGATCTGTCGTTGCCGCGCTTGCCGGCCATAATCGTTGTTGGGATCGTCATAACGCATGCGGCTGTATGCCAAAGCTTCTTTCCCATCCATGTGCACGGTTTTGCCTTTGGTAAAGGTATACCCAGAATACTTGAAACTCAACGTCGGCGTCACATCCACGCCACCGACTGCGTCAACTACTTTGGTCAAACCACCCATGTTGACCAAAGCATAATAGTTGATCGGCACATTGACCAAGCTGGAAATCGAGTTGATTGCCATGTCTGCGCCACCGAAATTATACGCGGCGTTGATTTTTTGGATCTGCACGCCAGATTCGCCGACCATTTGCGCCATGGTATCGCGTGGGATCGACGTCATGGTCGTTTTTTTCATTTCCGGATTTAAGGTGATGATAATGATCGTGTCGGTCCGCCCACGCGTTTCGGTACGCCCGAGATCACCAGTATCAGTCCCTAACAACGCGATAGAGACTGGTTTTTTGTACTTCAAGGCGGTGGTGCCGGAACCATTGTTTTTCTTCAGTGGGGTATATGTCTTATCAACCGTATGTTGGACACTGCTATATAAGTAATACGCATAGCCGCCAATGGCCACAAGCAAAACCAAGACGATGCCCACGATCCACTTCATGATCGGATGCTTTTTGGTACGATGATGCCGATGATGCGTATGTGTATGATGTTCGTCTGCCATATGTAAACCTCCAAAGTAGTCTCGGAGCTATTGTACCAGATTTGCCGGAATTTTTTTAAGATAACATGAAAATGAAACAAACCATTACCACTTGGCATAAAAAAAACGCCGCCATCACTGCGACGTCATGAGATTAAATCACTTCATGAACTTGAAAAGCCAAGGGTTCGATTTGCGCTTGTTCCCATTGTTTCATTAAAGCACTTTGATCAACAGAAGCATCCACTAAGGCGATCCCGCAGTCCCCGCCGCCAGCACCGCTAGATTTCGCCGCACCGCCAGCAGACTCGGCCAAATCACACATTTGCTTTAAAATCGGGGTTTCGATCTCAACGCCTGACAATTGGGCCAAATGGTTCAACAATTGGCGATTAGAACGGATCCCAGCTTGGATTGCCGCCAGTGAATGTTGGCGAAACCCTTCGATCAGCCCTTCCAACGTATTTTTGCTGGCGCTGAGAAAGGTTTGATATTCGGCATGTTCCTTGGCTTGGGCAATGGCGATTTTATCCACTAAGCGACTCGTCGATGCCGGCGAGCCAGTCCAGCCGATCAAAAGTTGCATCTCTTTTGGCGCTTGCAACAATTCAATGGATAATTGTGGCCATGGCATGTTCAACAATTCCGACAAGCGATGTTCGCGGCGTTCCGCTGCCAACCATGTTTTGTCAAATGAACGATACGCGATCCAACCGCCATAAACCGACGCGGCAATATCGCCTAAGCTCCCATTGCCTTGAATATCCAAATGGGCGATTGCCGCTAACTTATACAGTTGGGCTTTGGACATATGCAGATCATAGAATTGATCCAACGCTTTAACGGTTGCCACCGTCACCGCAGCACTAGAGCCTAAACCATACTTTTTGCCGTCATTGGCGTCAAGGTCTGAATCGATATCCATGGTGTATACCGACAAGTTGCGGCCGAGTTCCCGCGCGTACATTTCGGTGCAACGAATCGCGCTTAAGATGTAGTGAAACGGGTTATCCCGATTATCAAACACCATTTCGTCGCCATTACGTTGCCAAGTCAAGCTGGTTTCTTGATATTGCTTGGAGTTGATCCGCCCAATGCCCTCAGCTTTCGTCACTGTCACCGTTACAAATTGATTTAATGCCACGATCACCGCGGGGTACCCTGTTTCCACCACCGCGTATTCACCAGCGATATATAGCTTGCCTGGCGCCTGCGCTGTTACCAATCCATCAGAACCCTTCACCAAAATTTGTCGCACTTTAAGCATGCGTTTTGATTATAAACGAAACCGCACAAAAAAAGCGCCAGAAAGCTGCGACATTACCAATTCTTGAAAAACACACGTTATCTATTCTAGGCATCTTTAAGCCGAAACTCAACAACGAAATAAAACTCACCGTTACTTTAATTCAAATTCAGCCGCAAAAGCCGCAAAATCATCGATCACTTGATGCAAATAATCCAAACACCATTGTTGGATCACCTGATCAAATTCTTTGTTCAAATACCCTGCCACCACCGCGCCTTGCGGACTTTGCGCATGGGCTTTGGCCAATAGATGCGCACAAACTTCACTATAGGCTTGAAACTGTGCAAAATTCAAATTCGCCACGTTGATCGATTCTTTCATATCACGGAATTGCCGCACATAAAAACTGCGCGACCCAGCTGTCATCCATCCTAAGAATGGATCAGAAGCTTTTTGCAAGATCTGCGTGGCGGCAATGATCCGCTGGCCAGCTTGAGTCTCATCTGCCAAACTGGCAGGATCGCTTGTGGTGCTGAGCGCACGACGCTCAGGCAGTGCTTCTTTCAGTTGCAACACGATCGAACTACCACTAGGACCTGTCAGTAGTGCCAAATAACAATGCGTCCCAAAACTGCCGATCCCCACTGAATGGCGAATAATATCCGACACATGGTATTGCCGCAACAATAAATCGACATCTGCGCGCGTGGTGTCGCGATAAGCCAATATTCCTTGCATCAAGCTGATTTCCGTATCGGCTTCCACATGTACCGAACGTGGCGGTTGCACCTTGAAGCGCAGCTGGCCACTGGCACTACGTTGGGTGTACTTTTTGATCACTGACGCTTGATCGCGCGTTTGCGCTTTGGCCACAATGCGCGCGATCAACCCAGCTGAATTAGCATCGACTGCGCCTAACAAACTGTGCACTTCGCTGGTGGTATAAAACCGCTGCAGTTGGGTTTGTTTGAAGCTGGCTTTCAAGCTTTTGCGGTAAGTGCGCACCACTTGTTTGACCAAGGCATCCATTTTTTCGGCGTCAAAATGCGACTGTGCGCCAAGCAAATACACACTGGTTGCTAAGCGCTTGACGTCATATTCAAATGGCATCACGCCAGCTTCATCAAAATCATTGAGATCAAACAACAACTGGCGCTCTGGCGAGGCATAAAAGCCGAAGTTTTGTAAATGAGCATCCCCAGAACTTAACACCTGAATGCCACTGTTGACTTCATGGCGCAGATCATACGCCATGAGCTCCGCCGTCCCACGAAAAAATGCCGCTGGGCTAGCCAACATGCGCTGATGTCGCAATGGCATCAAATCTGGTAGTAAGTGCGCTTCAATGGCCGCAATAAAGCGTGGCGCTGAGCGGGTGATCAACGGACGATGCCCTAAAGCCGCCAGTGGGGTTTGGCTGCGTAAACGTTTACCCAGCGCATGGCGCTCATCAACGCCCACTGGTAATGGTTGCGCCAAAATATCCGAAATTAAAGAATTGATCATAAGCCTCCGATCATCGCCTTTCCAGCACAACAAACGCCTTGAAGCCGCGATCCAACTTGCCAGGATCGTGGCCTCAAGGCGCCTGTGCGACCGCATTCACATGACCGCAGTTTGATCTAAAGCAATCAAAGATGGGGCATTGGTAAAGCGCCCGTTAGCAATGAAATCTTGGATCACTGCCAACATCATTTCGCTACGCTGGACTGACGTCAATTGCAAAAGCCCACCAGCCGCTAAGATGCCCATTCCCGAAGCCACGATCCATAACCCTTTTAGCAGATCCAACCGTTGGGTCTCATTTAACTCAGCCGCAGGTCCATACTCAGCTAACAGCTTGAACCCTTGGTCTCTCAAAAACGCCTGCACCGCATCTACACCAAAATGTTGTGACACAAACACGGCTTCATATAACCTTGGCTCTTTCACCACGAAATCTGCAAAAGCCAGCCCCAGATCCACCACCGGATCAGATGTGTACCGCCCGCTGAGCTTATTTTTAAGATCCTTACGCAGCCGCATTAAAACGGCTTTTTTCAATTCCCCCATTGATTTGAATTCCAAGTAGATCGGCTGCGTTGAGCAATTCAACTGTCTGGCAATATTGCGCGCGGTGAAATATTTAAAGCCGGATTCAATGGCGATTTGATACGCCATGTCCAGTATTTGTGTATCGGTGATCGATTTCTTGCGAGCCATGCGTTTCCCCTACTTTCAAACAGTACCCCACTGTATGTTCTAATGTTATTTTACCAAAGCCGTTCGAAAACGCAATCATTATTATTAAGAAAATACTAAAGTCAGCCTGCCGCCCTTTTCAAGCATCTCAATTTACCCTTTAGCAGTTCATTCAAACCTGACTGTCACCTTCAAAGTGTTATTCAGGTGCGCTTGGTAGGTTTATGCTATGATAATTGAAATGAAGAAAAAGTGAGGAAAAGCCATGACATTACCGAATTTCACTGAAAATTTGCACAAGTATGCGGCCTTGGCCGTGGATACCGGCGTTAAAGTCAAGCCTGGCGATACTGTTTATCTACAGATCAGCACCGAATTACGCGATTTTGCAGCCATGATCGTTGAAGCTGCTTATCAACGCGGCGCCGCTGAAGTGCAAGTATGGTGGCAAGATGACGCCATTACCCGCTTAAACATGCAACATGAAGCCCAAGAGCGTTTGTTCAATCCATCACCTGATCTCAAAGCTCGCTTTGACTATTGGTTGGATCGCCAAGCCAAGCGCATCACCGTCACCAGCGGCGATCCTGACAATTTAGCTGGCATCGATGCTAAGCGTATTGCCGGGTACCAAACCGGCTTCCAAAAAGTTTACAGTGATTTGATCAACGCCATCACCAACAACCGGATCTCATGGACGATCTTAGGCGCTGCCACCCCAGCTTGGGCGAAAAAAGTTTTCCCTGATGTGGACGTCGACACTGCCGTTGATCAATTATGGGCGGCGATCTTCAAAACCACGCGGATCGACCAAGCTGATCCAGCCGCTGCTTGGCAAGCGCATGACCAGTTGCTCTCAACGAAAGCGGCATGGTTGAACGACATGCAATTTGATGCCTTACACTACCAAGCACCAGGAACAGATCTCACTGTTGGCTTGCCAAAAAATCATGTTTGGGAAGGCGCAGGTTCGTTTAACCCGCAAGGTGAAGAATTTATGGCCAACATGCCAACAGAAGAAGTTTTTACTGCCCCAGATAATCGTCGCATCGATGGCACAGTTGCTTCAACCAAGCCGCTGTCTTATGCCGGGACGATTTTAGAAGGGATGCATTTCACCTTCAAAGACGGCCAAGTCATTGCCGCCCATGCCGATCAAGGCGACGAAACCTTGCAACACCTGTTGGCGATTCCAGGCGCCCGCTCTTTAGGCGAAGTCTCCTTAGTCCCAGATCCTAGTCCGATCAGCCAATCTGGGATCATCTTCTACAACACATTATTTGATGAGAATGCCTCAGATCATATGGCCTTAGGCACGGCTTATCCATTCTCGATCAAAGGCGGCGTGGATATGAATGATGAACAGCTCACGGCGCATGGGCTGAATGTGGCTGACACCCATGTAGACTTCATGATGGGCTCTGCAGAAATGAATATCGATGGCATCACCAAAGATGGCCAATACGTGCCGATCTTCCGTCATGGCGATTGGGCGTGAGCCCTTACCACCAAAGCGATTGTGCTTCGGTGGTTTTTGTTTACGAACTTTTTACATTGTAGACGATATTTTTGATTGCAATCGTTTCCAAAATCTGGTATATTTTGGGCAAGTTGAAACGGAGCGGTTTCGAAATGCGCGCAAAGAATGATTTCCGAGCCGAATCAACGGGGTCTTGTGGCGTCGGTCGACCTGCAAGGCTTGTGCCAACTATGCATCGATGCAGACCGGGTCGCTCACCGCGATCGGCACAGTTCATTTTACCTGATGCTTTCAAAATCTTACAAAAGAGCCTGGGTAGGCGGTTTCCCCGCTAGCACGCCCAGGTACATACCTAAAATCTTGCCGTCCTTGACGGCTATTTGTGTCTATAAAAACCACCCGTCAAACGGGTGGTTTTTACTGGGGCTATAAGCCCCTGTTGCTGGCTGCGCCTCAAGACGCTCGCCTCTCACTGTCGTTCAAGCCGCACTGCCATTGCCACTTTTGCTGCCTCTAAAGAGGCTTAATCCAACTCGTATTGACTATTTGTTCGGCTTTTTACTCTCATGAAACGGGTCTTCATACTCTCGAACACTCAACTTATCTAGTGGCTGTTCAACTAGGCCACCATATTCTCAATGCTAGTAGTAAATTTGTACCGGAAACGATAGGTTTGCCCTTCGTTCGTGGTTAAAATTAAAATTGGTATAGCAAACACTCTCAAGAATGTCAGCGCATTGCTTAATACCATTGCCTGATCGATTTTAACGGCCAATGACTCAGCTGTTCGGGTATTGACTAAGTCCAAGCCTACTGACCCTTT
>NZ_BAAFZI010000060.1:0-11011 GCF_045862175.1 Lacticaseibacillus salsurae
GGTCTGGTAACTTGAGGCACTGATTGGCAAGTTTCCTAAAGTTGATACGATGAAGAAACTCTTGGAACAAAACGAGCCCGGCGTCATTTGAAAGTTGACCGCCGTCGGCAGTCACAGTCACATTGGTATTGCATTGCAGGGATAAGCTGGTTAAAGTTGAGATGGTGTGAAGCCTCGCTTTCGTGATGGTTTTTGTCGACTCAACCTTAGCATATAGGCGCACCCAATGGGTGAAACACCAAAGCAGCGCAGTCCCGTGTGAATCATGGGATTGCGCTGCTTTTTTGAAATTCTATGAATAATCCAGGATCAGGTTGAAGCGTGTTTATGTACACATCACGTCCCTGAATATGGCCGTGATAATGAATGCTTTCAACTTCGATTCCCCAGAATCTCAGCTCTGGGTACATGTCTTCGATACGTTCCAAATCTGTCATAGGAAACCACCCTAGAGACGCTTTCTAAACCTCATTGCTTGCTTGACCATTTCGATGATTGCTTCACGCTCTTCGTCGGAGACATCGGGGTCAATCGAATAGGCAATGAGTTTTTGGTTCTTTGACATTGGCTTCTCACCGGAAGCCTTAGGTGGGTTCGGGTCGTCCGTATTGCCGAGCAGGTAGTCCGTTGTTACGTGAAGCGCATCGGCAACGGCCTGGAGCTTATCGGAAGCAGGAACGTATCGCTTCCATCCATAGATGGTGTTGATACCAATACCGGCCTTGGTGGCCGTATCTTGCAAACTCAATCCATTTTTCTTGGCTGTTTCTTTTATGCGTTCAAATGGCGTCATAATGGGATTCTCCTAACAGAGAACCATATTTTAACGAATATCTCTCAAAAATGGTTGCAATTTTTACGAGAACTCGTTATTATAGGTTCATCAAGTAATTGAGCAAACATTTAACCAAGCCCCAACCGGTGAAGACTTTGGCGAGTGAGAACCGGTTGTAAAGCGCTGATGTATTAAGGTTATTTGTTATGTCTGTATTTTACGACTACTCGTTAAAATATGCAACTACTTGGTCAAACATTTGATGAAAGGAGTTGAGAACATGTCGGAACAAGACCTGAATGATTTTCGCAAGGCCACCCGGCGCAAGTATAAATCTGCAATGGCGGCACATGACTTTACAAATCGAAAGATGGCTGAGCTGTTGAACACCAACGAATCAGCCATCAGCCATGCGATTAATGGAGATTCATCGCCACTGTGGGATCGCGTGCGACGCGAAATCGCAATCAAGTTAGGAATGGAGGAATCAAAATGAACGAATTACAGGAATTCAATTTTCAAGGCAATCAGCTCCGAACGGTAATGATTGATAGTGAGCCGTTCTTTGTGGGCAAGGATGCCGCTAGTGCCATTGGATACTCGGATACAAATAACGCCTTAAAAGCACATGTGAAAACAAAGTATAAGAGGGGGTGGCGAATCACCACCCCCTCGGGGAACCAAGAAGTGACGGTAATCTCCGAACCCGGCCTTTATCAACTAGCCGGCGAAAGCAAACTTCCTAGTGCTGAACCTTTTCAAGATTGGGTTTATGAAGAAGTCCTTCCATCAATCCGTAAGAATGGTGCTTACATGACGCCTGAAACAATTGAGAAGACGCTGACCAATCCAGACTTCATTATCCGGCTGGCAACACAGTTGAAGGACGAACAGGCCAAGACAGCATTACTTACGGCTGAGAGCGAAATCATGAAGCCTAAAGCATTGTTTGCAGACGCGGTAGCCACCAGCCATACGAGCATTCTCATCGGCGATTTAGCAAAGTTAATCCGCCAGAACGGTGTGGATATTGGCCAGAATAGGCTGTTCGCTTGGCTGCGGGAACACGGATACCTGATTGGCAGTGGAGATCGCCGCAACATGCCAACGCAACGCGCGATGGACTTGGAGCTGTTCGACATCAAGGAACGCACATTCCAGAACCCAGATGGCAGCGTGCGAATCACCAAGACCACGAAAGTCACTGGCAAAGGCCAGCAATACTTTATCAACAAGTTTCTACAAAAGGAGACGGTATAAATGGAGAAAGAAAAAGAAACTGCCCGTGAATACTATTTAAATGAATTTAAGTGGAAGAACAAACCTGAAATGTTCGGCGACAATATCCAAGAAATTGGCAGTCAGATTGTTGAAATCATGAAAAAAGAAGACCTGACGCATGACCAAGCATACGCAAGTCTTCAATACGCTTACAACCTCATTCAGTATCAGTCGAACTTTTTAAAGTTAAGCTAGCAACACCGAATATTTCAATCTGATCGTTTGAAATAAGGCGACAAAAGGAGGTATCCAAATGAAAGAAAGAGTGAATGATAACAAGGACGAAAAAAAACCGTTTGATCGGGCGGATCCAATCAAACGGTCAGAAATAAAAACCCACGTTGAAATCAAACACAAGACTTTATTTCTCAGAGTCAAGCAATTCATGCAACGTCTTTTGAACCAATAGCACAGCAAAGCTCTTGGCATCCTCGTTAGATTTACCAATCGCTTCACTAATATCAGTAGCGCTAATCGTTACATTCAGTTCAGCATAAAGCGAGTCTACAGCCTTTTGAACGGCAGCATCAATTTTGTCTGGATTCATATTATCACCTCCTTCCGGGCTTCATTATCCGCCGAGGGGAGGCCAAAAGAAAGAAGGTGATTAGGATGGCGGAATCGCTACTAGCTAAGGCGCTTGGCCGAATCATCCGCGTAGTTTTACAGGATGAACTAGTGATTATGTCAGCCGAATGGTTAGACAAAGAACACGCAATCCAGTATCTGCAAGGCACCAAGTCAACGCTAGAAATTTTGCGTAAGCACGGACTTCCGTGTAAGCGCGTTGGTAAGAAACTCTATTTTCGCAAAGCAGACATCAATCACTTAATTGCAATCAGCAAATGAGGCTCTCACACATCGTGATGTCCGCTAAAGGAGTTAGTTATGTTAATGGTTTTAGAGATTATTGGCGCTATCGGGTTTTTAGCAGTTGCGGCAAGCGTTATGGGCGGGTTGAAGAATTGCTTTGAGGTTGAATAATGACTGCAAAAACGTTCTCCACGCTTAGAGCCACAATCTTTCAAGACCCGCGCGCAATTGCATCACAAGCTTATGCCGATGGAATGTTGCTTGCTTATAACGAAGCAGAAGCTCATCCACGTCGAATTAACCGGTTGATTGCGTGGGCGAAACGTCACGGCGAAGTAATTACCGATAATTCGAATTATACCAAACGTGATCGTAATTTAAACGCTGGCAAAATCACCGGCTATCAAAACGCTAAGGAGGCTATCAATGAACACAGTTTATAAACATTTTGCTAATTACTTTGAAACACGCGCGTGTCTCGATGAACGTCAAGACGAAATTCGCATGGCGGCTTTGCTTGACCAGCATAACCGTATTGCGTTAGCCATCATTCGCGATGGTAAACGTTTCGGATTAGATCACTTGTCACGCGTTAACCGTCGCCGTCGCTTAGAGCTGCGAGAGGAGGTGAAGTAATGAGTTTATTCGATAAAAGCTTCACGGCCGAAGCAACTGTGGAAGCAACCGAAAAGGCGCTGGAACGCCAGCACGCATACAACGTTCAGCAAGCTATCCAAATGGCAAGCTATAACGGCCACAACGAAGTTATCTTGGCTGACGTCACGGATGAAGAACTACAAGAGCTGATCAACATCGGCTTCGACACTGACGAAGTCGAAGGCGACAAGACGTGGATCCATTGGGAACACAAAAACAAGCCGGCCTGCTGGTAGGACAGCAAGTCGGCAACAATAACTATACGAGGAGATTATAACACATGTTAGACATTAATCCGATTTATAAACCGGCTAAGCTCGAAATCAGCAACTTCGATGACCTGGCTAAATCAGTAACCGTGCTTGCTGACAAGTACAAAGGCATGGTTGTCACTGATGACACCACCACCGAAGCTCGTAAGTCACAGGCTGAATTAAACGCTGCTATTAAGCAAATTGAAGACTTTCGCAAGGCTATCAAGAAAGAGTACAACGAACCGTATAACGCATTCAAAGCGTCCACAGACAAGCTCAAGGCATCGCTGGAAGCCGCTAAGCAACCTATCAAGGATGCACTCGATAAGTACGCCGAGGAAGCTAAGCGTGAACGCCGCGTAATGGCTAATAAAGACCTCAACGATATCTTGGAAGCTCGCGGCCTCAAGCCTGATGACGTCGAAATGCAAGACGCTTGGTTTGGCACTCAGCTATCCAAAATTGAACGCCTCAAGCAAATGGCGGCCGCGGCGGATGGTGTGATCGCTGAACGTAAGCGCGTGGCTACTGAACGTGAACTCGTTGGAATGTACGCCAAGGTCAACAACATTGATCCTAGTGGCTGGCTTGTGCAAGTCGATGAGGGTGTATCAATTGACCGCATCAAAGATGGCATCGCCAAAGCGGCTGATGAGCGTGATCTCAAGGCCGAGCAAGAAGCCAAACGTAAGGAAGCTGAGGAAGCCATCGCCAAGGCAAAACAGCAACAGGTAGGCGATAAGACTATTGATGCTGAGACTGGCGAAGTCGCCACCGAAGCGCCAAAGAGTGCCGCTGATGAAGTCACTGACTATCACTTTGGTATGAATGGCACACTCGCCCAAGCTCAAGACGTTTCCAACTACATGCGGCTAAAGGGCTACTACTTTTGGTCAGAGGGTGGTCGTGAATGAAGTATTATCCATCTGGAAAGTTACCAATTACACCCGCACACGTCAGCGTCAGCTTTACACCAACAAAGGAGTATAAATGATGAACAGCTCAGACAAAATTGACGAGCTTGCTAAAGCTCTAAATACCTTTCGTGGGAAGGTTAGGCAACCTGCCAAATCAGCAGATAACCCTTTTTTTAAGTCAAAGTATGTACAGCTCGAAGGCGTGGTAGCGGCAATTGATGACGCTCTAGAAGAAACTGGTTTGTCATATACACAAGATGTCACTTCTGATGGTGATCAGGTATCCGTGACAACCGTAATTTTGCACGAAAGTGGTCAATACATCGAGCTCGGCCCCCTATCCGTTCCAGTTTCAAAAAAAGATGCGCAGGCTTTTGGATCAGCGGAAACCTACGCACGCCGTTATTCGCTCAGTGCAGCGTTCGGTATCACTTCGGATATTGACGACGACGGCAATGCCGCAACACAAAAAGCCCCACGCAGTCAGTCACGCCCACAATATTCAAAGCCCGCCGCTAAGAAAGCATCGCTTGATGGCCAAACGGTTGTAAAAATTAAGCAAATGATTTTGGCACAGTTTAAGGCTATGCCTGCGACTAGTGCAAGTGGGAAGCCAAAGCCAAAAACTCAAGCGGAGCTTACTAAGATGTGGGTTGGTGTTGCTAACGCAAAGGTTGAAGGCTCTCAAGCAACGAGCATTGAGACGCTTAGCCCACAAGCGGGTAAGTGGCTGGCAACTGAGATTGAGCGGCAACTTAATGCACTGGCTGGCGATCATGAATGAGGCTGACTGGAAAGCTTAAGTCGGTATCTGGGCAAGAAATGTTGATTGAGCTTCCAGATGACGTGCCTTTGGCTCAAGTGACCAAGCTTGCTAATGGTGAACAGCCCAGCGTGAGTGTCGAGCTTGAAGATGGGAGAACAATCAGTCCTGAACAGCGCCGTAAAATATTCGCCCTAATGCGCGAAATAAGCGACTGGAACGGAGACACGGTAGATATGATTGAGGACTATATGAAAGGCTATACGCGCGAGATATTTGGACTTGAGCCGTACTCCTTGAGCGACTGTTCCGTCACGACCGCTTCAAACATGATCTACACCATCTTGGAGTTCTGTTTTCGCAATGATGTGCCATTTAAGACACGCACTTGGGACATGATCCCAGATGACTATGTTCGGCAGTGGTTCTGTCTTCGTTTCCGTAAGTGCGTTATCTGCGGAAAACACGCTGAGTTAGCGCACTTTGAGAGTGTAGGGCTGGGCCGCAATCGATACAAGATTAATGAGGCGAACTTCCACTACATGGCGCTTTGTCATGAGCACCACATGGAGCAACACAGTATCGGGCTGCGAACATTCATCACTAAGTATCATATCAAGCCAATCAAATTACCGGCAGAAGAATTGCGACGTATCGCGCCGTATTACCGAGTAGAAGAAAAAGGGGAATAAACAATGATTAATTCTGTTTCGCTAACTGGACGAATCACCAAAGACATCGAACTGAAATATACCCAAAGTGGGATTGCTGTCGGCTCTTTCACCTTGGCAGTCGACCGACAATTTCGCAGTGAGAACGGGGATCGGGAAACTGATTTCATCAACTGCGTTATCTGGCGTAAGAGTGCAGAAAACTTATCGAAATATACGCATAAAGGGTCACTTATTGGCGTATCCGGTCACCTGCAAGTGCGTAACTACGAAAACAAGCAAGGACAGCGCGTTTATGTCACTGAAGTTGTAATCGACAATTTTGCACTGTTAGAGAATAAGAAATCATCTGAAAGTGAAAGCAGCGTGACCGACGGTGGCTTTGGTGGTAAGCAATCAAGTGCCAACGGTAGGCAACCTATTTCGGTCAGTGATGACGAACTTCCTTTCTAACTTACGAAAGGTAAACGTGAATAACTATGACAGGATATGAAATTCGTAACCGTCGTTTGGTGCTAGGCTTGTCGCAATCAGAACTGTCAGATAAGTCCGGCGTGCCCCAGTCAACTATCTGCACAATCGAAACAACAACACGCAACGCAAAGATGCAAACCCTGAACGCGTTAGGCAAGGTGTTAGGCTTTCGGGTCGTAATCGAATGGAAGTAGAGGTGAGCACATGGCAGACGGGGGATGGATAAAGCTTTATCGCAAGGTACGCCAGTCTTTCGTCTGGACTGACTCCGATCAACTCAAGCTTTGGATGCTTTTGTTAATGAAGGCAAGTCACAACGGGAACCGATTTTTATTCAATGGTCAAGAGGTGGTCGTGTCAAGCGGACAACTGGTAACGGGCGCCCACGCACTGGCGTTTGAGTTCAACGAAGGAGTTCCACGTGACAATCAAGTGACATGGCGAAAGCTCTGGAGATGGGTTAAGAGATTTGAAAACGCGCAAATGTTGACAATCAAATCAACCAACAAATACAGCGTCATATCAATACTTCACTGGTCTGAATACCAGCTCGGTGACAATCAAATGACAACCCAAGTGCAACCCAATGACAATCCAGTGACAACAATCAAGAATGCAAAGAATGCAAAGAATGCTAAGAAAGAACCTTCTAGTCCGGCTAAAGCCGAACCTGCCGTGAAATACGAAAAGTTGTTCGAGTATCTCAACAAAAAGAGCGGCAAGCATTTTCGCAATACGCCAACTAACCAGAAACTGGTCAAATCCCGACTTGACGAAGGATTTACTACTCAGGATATCAAGGACGCGATAGATCACGTATGCGCTGGTTGGCTTGGAACGGACATGGCACGCTATATCCAGCCGTCTACGATCTTTCGGGCTTCTAAGTTTGAGGGTTATGTCAACAGTGTTCCGGGCGGCGGGTCTAACTTCTCTGGGGGAAAACCCGCGCGGAAAGAAGACAATCCGGAGTGGATGCGGCCAGGTTACGCGCCTGAATCTAAGCCTGTGACGCCAGAAGCTAAGGCCAGTATTAACGCCGGGCTAGATCAGTTGAAAGCGATGAGGGAGGCGAAAGCCAATGCAAGCACCGACTAATGCGCAAGAACGGCGCTGGGTTAGAGTGTTGAGCTACCTCATGTGGATGCACGCTAGTTGGAAGTCACCCACGGTTCGTGAGATTGGCGCATATATGGTCTGGTCCTCATCGTCAACGACACAGCACCACCTCACGGCGATGCTCGAACACGATTTAATCGCCCATATCCCTGAAAGTCCACGCACCTATCGCGTGACTGATAAGGGCTTGGAGCTGTTGAACAAAAACGGAGGAATCAAAATTGACACAAAAACAAGTTAGCGTTGTAGGCCAGTTGGTTTACACGCCAAGTCTGACACGAAGCCGACAGGGTTATGGTGAAGTTCACATGACCGCCGTGCACGGACGCGTGCTGAAAGCATACGAAAACTCGTGCTTGGTTGAGATCATCTCGGCAAAGGGGGATCAAGCTGAAATCGACTTGCTGCAAGGCCGCACGGTGATCAGCATGAAAGAACTCGGAATTGATTCCGAAACCGTGCCCGATAAGCACAATATCAAAGGTTTTCCTGACCCCGTTCGTGATGGGCGCATGGGTAATCATAAGTTCAGCGATAAGGCTAGGACTGCCAAACTGTTCGAGACAAAGCGTAAGCACAAAGCGTTCGCCCAAGTGCTTAAAAATGCGTATGAGGATGGAATGACTGCCGATCAAGTACGCGAAACCTATCATCGCGGTTATGACTTCATTCGTTCAGTCGAACAAGAATATAACATCGAGCGGCCACAACAGTATCGCTCACGTATCACCTTGCCTGATGGCCGTATCGAATACTTTTTGAACCGCAATGATCTAAATGAGAAGTATCACCTGCCGCCAAACAATCACGTCGATGGTCTAATGACCGAAACCGGCGCGGTGATCAAAGCTGGTAAGTGGATCAAGACTAAGCGTGGCTGGGATGAGTGGGGCACAGTAACGCCGGAGAAAGTGTTATGAGGCGTATTCCAGTTAGAGGACGGAGCAAGTATCACGCGCGCCAATCATACGCGTCTGACGGCACTAAGTGTGCCAGCCGGGAGGAGGCACGCTATTACGACCACTTGCTATTCACACACGCGGACTTCAAGTTTCAACAGCGCTTCGAGATCGTGCCGAAACTTGTCTGCAACGGGAAGCGATATGCCCATCGCGTCTACACGCCTGATTTCGTTATCTACGAAGATTACAAAATAGTCAAGGTGGTGGACGTCAAGGGCGGTAACGCGACCATGACGGCAGATGCACGGCTTCGCATGATGATGTTCATGTGGAAGTATGACATGCCGGTCACGATCGCAGAATACGATTCAAGGTCAGGTCTGTTCGTGGAGAAACAGGCGTAATCGTGAAATAGAAAGGACTGAAATCAATGCCAGCTACAAAGAGTGGTCTCAAGTTTGATTATGCAAGAGCACGAATCCAGAACTATTTAGATGATCATGAGGAAACTCGCGATGACTTCTCAGATAAAATTCTTGTGAAGTATCCGACATTTAACAACTTCATGGTAGACGATAGTCGAAAGTTGGCGATTACAGCGCTAGCTAAGGCCGCCCAAACCATGGGAATCACTTATGAAAAACTAATCAGTCCACTGGGACCGGAGGATTACAAATGAAAGAAAAGTGCGAGCTCTACAACGACCACTTTCAGAACTTTAAGCGATACGGTATTCCAAAGGCACAGCTTGTAATTGCCGACATTCCTTACAACATCGGGAACAACGCCTACGGGTCAAATCCAACTTGGTATGTTGGCGGGAACGATAAAAATGGCACTAGTGACAAGGCCGGTAAGACATTCTTCGATACAGACGTTGATTTCCGTGTTGCAGAGTTCATGCACTTTTGCAGTCACATGCTAGTCAAGGAACCAAAAGAGCGCGGAAAGGCACCAGCAATGATCGTGTTTTGCGCATTCCAACAGATGCAGATGGTTATCGAATATGGGAAGAAATACGGGTTCAAACACAGTTTTCCGCTGATATTCATCAAAAACCAGTCGGCACAGGCTCTGAAAGCCAACATGAGGATCGTAGGCGCTACCGAGTACGCCGTGGTCTTATACCGAGACAAGTTACCGAAGTTCAACAATGATGGGCAGATGGTATTCAACTGGTTCCGGTGGGAGACGGACGGTACATATCCGAAAATTCATCCCACGCAGAAGCCTATCCCAGTACTGAAACGGTTGATCGAGTTGTTCACCGATCCGGGTGACGTTGTGATCGATCCGTGCGCTGGTAGTGGATCTACGCTAAGAGCAGCTGCGGAGCTAGGCAGATCTTGTTTTGGGTTTGAAATTAAGAAGGATATGTACAGGCTGGCAAAAGAGAAAATGATCAGCACCATGTCTTTGGCGCTTTTGTAAGGAGGACTATACGCTATGAAAGCTTTAGAAACAATTTTAATGATTATCGCAATGGTCTTGATTGCTATTGTAGCGCTCGACATGGTGTTTTTCACCGGTTGGGTGTTACCTATCACAGGGTTGCTTATGGCGCTTGTGATGCTGGAATTTGTGCGAATCATCGCAGTGTGGGAAGCGAACGAGGAGAAATAATTATGAACAAAAAATTGACATTAACGGCAACTGTTCTTGCGGGCCTTATGTTTGGAGCAGGTGCGACCGCGGTGGCCGACAACGTATGGCAAGGACACCAGAACATCGTAGAAACCAAGAACAACATCGACAAGCTGGCGGCAAAAATCAATGCGTCACAATCCAGCTTGTCCGACCTGAAACATCAATTAGCCGATGCGCAGGCACAATACACGGCACTCAAAAAGCAATACGATAACGACATGGCAAGCAAAGATACACAGATTCAACAGAAGATCGCCGAGGGGAAACAGGCGGTGGCCCAGAAACAAGCGGAAGTGGACGCTAAGCAACAGACTATCAATGACCTCAATGCACAACTTGAGGCGGCCAAGCAGGACAACAACAATCTCTCTCAAGCGATTCTAGATGCGCAAAATGTCCGGGAATATTCTGATCATGCCGTCAAATCAGCAGGCGCACAATAAGCAGGAGGAAGCAAGTATGAAAGCGTACTACCATGGCATCAAGTACCCACATGGCGAGTATCCAGTGAGTATGGCTGTATTAGACGGTGTGGTCATACAGTTGCCGGACTGGTCAAGCCATGAAGCCCTTGTGCCGTATGCGGACGTTTACATTCAAACGAGCTTATTGGTAACGTCTAAAGTTCTATGAAACCAAGTCCAAAACCGGATGTTCAAGGAGGGGGCGACCGTTATTGTATTGGATCGATGTTTGGTAGTCCAGCGAGCTTAACTCATTCGTTGCTTCCTACTGGAT
>NZ_BAAFZI010000061.1:0-10799 GCF_045862175.1 Lacticaseibacillus salsurae
GGTCTGGTAACTTGAGGCACTGATTGGCAAGTTGCCTAAAGTTGATACGATGAAGAAACTCTTGGAACAAAACGAGCCCGGCGTCATTTGAAAGTTGACCGCCGTCGGCGGTCACAGTCACATTGGTATTGCATTGCAGGGATAAGCTGGTTAAAGTTGAGATGGTGTGAAGCCTCGCTTTCGTGATGGTTTTTGTCGACTTAACCTTAGCATATAGGCGCACCCAATGGGTGAAACACCAAAGCAGCGCAGTCCCGTGTGAATCATGGGATTGCGCTGCTTTTTTGAAATTCTATGAATAATCCAGGTAAAGAATTTTGCCCAAATTACAAGAACAAGTTAGCCGAGGTGTTGAGACACTCCCAAGAACAGCCTGTTATCTTATGAGTGGTTCATTGTTTAGCTTACGTGTTGTGCTGAACGCCGAGTCCGGCGCACTTCGGTCTCAAAACACTCCTGGGGGCTACGGTAGTCTAGCTTTCTCCGGGGAAGCCCGTTAAGACGGTCTTGGGTATCCAGCACCTGGCTGGGACTAACATCATCCAGCGACTCGCCTTTTGGGTAGTCACGTCTAATCATGCGATTGTGGGCCTCGTTGGAGCCGCGATCGCATGAGGTGTATGAATGCGCGTAGAAGATGTCTGTATCTGTGTCCTCAAAGGCCTTATTCAGAGTCGAGAACTCCGGGCCATTGTCTGCGGTAATCGTGCGCAGACAGTCACCCCACTCAAGCTTGATTTCTCGTAACGCAAACTCCACAGATTCCGAGTCTCGGCCGTCGATCAGTCGGAGAAGTTGGCAACGAGTCTTCCGCTCAATCAGGCTAAGGATGACGCTCTCACGGCCATTGCGTTTCCCGACAACGGTATCCATCTCCCAATATCCGAACTGCTTGCGGCGTTCGACAGCCTTAGGACGCTTCTCAATACTGCGGCCGGCTAGGCGCTTATGCTTAGTGCTCTTGTGTTGCTTGGTCCGCCGATTTGCCTTCTCCACGAGATCGATGTTCCGAATTTCTAAGCGTTGATCATCGATGTAGCGATATAAAGTGGTTGTGCACACCATCTCCTCAGGGGTGAATAGCTTGGCTCGCCGTGCGGCGCCAACGGCTGCATCAGGCGACCAGTGTTCAGTCTTGGCCTGATTAACATACCAGGCCAGGAAGTGGCTTGTAGCGGCGAATTTATCCGGCCTATGACAATTCAGACGTGCGGTCTCATAGCGCGTCTGAGCAGCTTCAGGACTATATTCCGTATGATAGATTAGTTTGCCATTAATGCGCTTAGCCTGCTTGACAGTCCCTCGGTCAATCTCATTATTGATGGTTTGATGGCAGACGCCAATTTTGGCAGCAATTTCGCGTTTGGAGGTGCCGGTGGCGTAAAGTTCTGCAATTCTACCGCGTTCCATTTGAGACAAATGATGACCTGGTTGACGACGTGTGATATCCTGTTCATGCATCAGGACAATACCTCTTTCATTGTTTGTGTTGGAACTTCAATGATACAGGATATCTGTTCTTGATGTTTTTCATTGTCCCAAATTTGTAATAAAAGTGCCTAACTTGATTTTAAAACGCGCGAATGAATTCCAAGAATTCTTAGATGATTTGAAGCCGGTGGAGAAGCAGAAGCTGGTCACCGTTATTGCCAAGACACAGAAATTCGGCTTGCAGGTGGCAGCGCGCCAAATGTGGATCAGAAAAATCTCAGATTGCATCTTTGAGCTTCGGACAACGGGATCTAATATCCAGCGCGGTTTGTACTTCCACGTTGAAGGTCCACATTATGTGATTACGCATGGATTCACCAAGAAGACCCAGAAGACGCCGGTGTCTGAGCTTAATCATGCCAAAGAACTCAGGACAGAATACTACGATAATTTGGGAGGTAAGTAACATGGCAAAGAACATTCTTTTTGACGATTATCTCGCTGAACAACTTAAAGACCCTGAATTCAAGGCAGGCTTTGATGCCGAATCTGCCAAACTTGAGAGTGCGGTGGCGTTGATGAACGAACGTGAGCGTGCTGGACTAACCCAACGGGAACTGGCAGAGCGGGCAGATGTTCCTCAATCAACGATTGCGCGGATTGAACATGGTCAGAATACCAGTTTTGACACGATGAGCAAGATTGCCTTTGCGCTGGGAAAGAAACTCAAAGTTGAATTCACCTGAGATATAGAGATGGCCCAATGTTTGTGAGCGTCAGTTTTCGGAACTTTCGAGACTGGCGCTTTTCTTTAGGAAGCACCTAATAACAGACCGTCTCGCACAAAAACGCGTCAGAATCGCTTCTGACAACATCAAAAAAGGCTGATATTAGTCAGCCTTTGACTGAGCCGTGTTTTCGGGACTCGATAGTATTGATTACGTCGTTGATTGTTTGTAATGCTTGCGCGCGCGTGTCGGTTGCAACTGTCTCGATCCGTTCAAAGTGACGACGGCGGAAATCAAACGTACGAAGATGGTGCCGTGGCCAATGCCTGTTCTTCGTGCCACCTCTTTGATTGGGGTGCTCGCAGCTACTAAGAAAATAAAATGTATTATTTAATACATTAATACAATAATACATTTCAAGAGGACGAAATCTAAACATTGTCGCGCTTGGTTGCAACGCCATTGATGATGTCGTAAGTTCGTTGTTGATCCGGACGCAATGACTCAAGTTTCTGGGTGATGAATTCTTCTAATAGTGCGTTCACTGTTTCAGCTTCACCAAGTGTAACCAGCGAATTGAGCGCGTTGCGTGTTGTTACCGAAATCCGAATCGATGTCGTTTTTTCGGCTGGTTTTTTCTTAGGTGTTGTTGTTTCCTTGACACTCCGGACGATGGACTCGCGGTCAACCTGATTTTCGACCTCTACGCCACCTGGTGTGTGGCGTAGAAGTGATTTACCAGTTCTATGAGTAGTTTTTTTTTCAAGCATTCCCATGATTAGTTCGCCTCCAGACGTGCAATCATTTCTTCGGCGACGGCCTTGTATGCGTTGTGAGCTTTCTTGTCCCACATATCCTTCGAGTTATCCGTAATGCCTGTCATATCAAAGCGCTTGACACGTGATTGGATCAGAACGTGGTTCTCGAAGATGTTCTCAGTACCAAACTCGTCAATGGCTGCCTGCAAGACAGCCTCGTCGACTGGCGCGCGGCGTTCGGTAAGAACTGGTAGAATGCCCAAAATATCGAGCGGTGCATTATAGCGGTCAATCATGACTGATTGCATGTATTTCACAAACTGTTCGGCCCCAGACAACGCGCGTTCCTGTGTTTGTAGCACGACAATCAACTGATCGCAGGCGTAGAATGCGGCATCGTTGGTTGGTTGGAGTGTAGGCGGGACATCGACGAAGATGAACTCGTAGGAGTCGCGTAACGCATCAACATATGGCCGAAACGAGGACACCTGATCCTTTTCTGTCGGATACTTGGTTGTTAAAAAGTTACCATAGATGGAGAAATCGACGGCATTTGGTACAAGGTCCAGGTTGTCACTGATTGAAATTGTGATGTCTTTGAGTGGTTTATCTTCGGTGATTGCCGTCATTAGTGAAGCTTTGATGGTTGCGGGCATATCATTATGAAGACTTGCATAGGTTTTGATCATGAGCGCTGTCAGGTTAGCTTGCGGGTCGAAATCAATCACACAGACTTTGTGCCCAGACTGTGCAAGGTTCCATGCCACGAGCGCCGTTGTTGAAGTTTTGCCGACGCCGCCCTTGAAGTTGGCAAAGGATAATACAGTAGCAGTCATTATACTAGCACCTCCGTTGGTGTATTCTGTAATACATACAAGCAGATTATAACACGGCGAAAACTGCTTGACTACTTGATTTTGAGATTGTATTACGTAATACAATAATACATAACCGTAGGGTGATTACTGTGCAATTTGCCGTAAATAAGAACCCGAGCATACGCGATTCTTAATCTTTTTAATTGTATTATAGTATTACATAATACAATAATATATGTATTACATAATACAATCCCATAGGAAACCTAGTGAAAAATTTAAAATGAATGATCCATGATACTAAAGTTCGGCTAATCTTGTAACTTTGCACCAGAACCAAATGGACAACGAGATCACATGGTATACTTGTTGTATACGGAAGGGACGTTTCAGAATGAAAGTCAAAGCAAGGACAGTAGGACATTCAGTGACACTTACCGTGCCAAAGCAACTTCGCGTCGAAGAGGGACAGGAGTTTGACGTGCAACGTAAAGCCGACGGGACCATCGTTTTTACCCCGAAACACCGCAATCCATTTGAAGGCGACTGGTTGACCACTGATCTCAAGCAAAGCGACGTATTAGGCGATCAGGAGGTGCTGGATAGGGAGTGGGACTGAGTACATTCCGCAAAAAAATAGCCCAGCCAAAGTTGACTAGGCAAATTGCATCACTTTTCGTAATGATCGCGGCATGAATGGATATACAGTATGTCGCGATCGATGCTGTACACTAACCGATGCTCTTGAGTGATATGGCGTGACCACTTACCAGTCAGCTCATACTTCAACGGCTCCGGCTTACCAATACCCTCATAGGGGTCGTCACGGTTGATGTCAGCAATCAGTTTGTTGACTTGTTTGATGATTCGGTTGTCATGCTGGTCATGCCAATACATATAATCGTCCCACGCGTCATCAGTCCACGCCTTAATCATCGTCAAAATCCGTCAGCAGATCATGTTGCTTCGTTTTTCCAGCCGCAATCTGGGCGTCCCCTCGGCGAAGTTTTTCCATCAAGTACGGGTTGCTTAAAATACGCATGGTTTCTTGCATCGAATCATAATCGTGCTTGCCCATAACAACAACGGTGTCTTCAGGGTCTTTGGCGGTAACAATCAAGGTTTCGGCATCATCATTGATTTTGCGCATGTAACCGCGCAATTCACGCCGAAATCCACTATAAGATACTGTGTCCATAATATCAGCCCTCTTTCTTGTAGCCATTGTACCACATACGGTACAACTGCGCAATTGTATACCTTACCTAACACATACCGTCAACCACGTCTGATTTCCGCCGTCGGCGCTTTGAACGGATCGAGACAGTTGCAACCGACACACTGGCGCAAGCGTTACAAACAATCAACGACGTAATCAATGCTACCGAGCCACGAATGCACGGCTCAGCAAAGGCTGACTAATATTAGCCTTTTTTGAATTAGGGCAAGGAAACACGTTTTTTCAAGTTTTAGTTCAATCTTTCATTTCTCAATGTTATAGCAAGACTATTACCTGCGACGTATTTTCTGTATTCTTCTACGTTATTCGGTATCCACGGCTTATCATTGGTTAGTATCAGGTAACTTTCCTTAGCTTGGTCAAACGATGTCAAATCGTATATTTCATAATTGCCGTTGACAAAATCATTCAATTTGAAGTAGTTTATAAATCCTTCAAAATTTCCAAACTGTTCAAACCATAACCTATTTTTTTCAATAACTTTCCCTAAGCGCTCTTTTGGCCCCACCTCATACCAACTCTTAATTGCAAACAAGGTTAAATCAAACCTATCAAAATACATGTCTTTTCCGCCACGTTCCTTGTTGATCGAAGAATTTATGAAATCTGAATTCCTTTCAGATATCCATCTTGGGAATACCAAGTGTCCCCCTATGGTTCTGGAAATAGTTAAGAAATTTATGATTTCATCGTCTGACATATTTAAGTCGGAAATGCCAAAAACATACTTGTTTGGGAGCAAACTCGTCTTTGCCCAATTTACTGATGGTCCGATATAATCAGTACCTAACCCAAAAGTTGCAATCCATTTGGAACCTTTGGATATCTGAAGTTTTATTTCAAACCATTTTTTGCCTTTTGATTTTGAATCCCTAGGGACTAGTTTAACTGCCCATTTATTTCCATTTGGAAAAAAACCTGAACCGCTATTGAAAAAAATTGTTTGAAAATCCAAATAGAGGTCCCAACTGTCGCTGTCCGGATCCTTTCGATCGACCAAGGAAAAACCGTCTGGAAAATCCGGGTATAAATCAAACAAATAATTCTTCACTCCGTAACCCCCCCATGTATAGTTGTTATTTCAACTATACACCTAAGACTTGAAAACTCGGAATGACGCATCATACACGCCATTCCGGGCTTTCAAGTATTTAGCTAAAACTTGAAAGCTTGAATCCAGACTAATCCCTTGGTATAACCTGCGTTGAGTCGCTAATATTCAATTTTGGAATGGTTTAAACCGCAATGCCGAGCTGTGTCGCTAATGCTCGCGGTAAATGTGCCTCGAATTGTTCCATAATGTTATTTAAAGCCGTACTCATTTCAGTCGTTCCCGCTGCCAGAATCAAATTGAGTTCTTCAAGAAGCCACGCCAAAGCTTGCGTTAGTGCAAGGTCGGGCATGGCTTCATTCATGATGTAGAACAAGTCGCCCAGCGTCCGCACATCAGCTTCTTGACGTTGGCGCCAGGCAAGGATATCGTAGGCCATCATGATGACCGCAATATGCGCGCAAAGGCCGTCGTAGCTTTGTACCTGCGATCGATCTAAGCGAAGATACTGCTTGGCAATCTTGAAGTAACCCTCGATCTGCCAACGCCGCCCGTACATCTGGATAATTTCTTCCGGATAGAGGCTTTGCTTCGTCGTGGCGAGTACTAAGAAACGATCAGATTGGCCACGATTAGAGACGAACACCAGTCGTACAGGAAAAGATTCAACTCGACCATCTGGTTGTTCGACTTCCGCTTGAACGACACAGGCATAGCGGTAGTTTGCTTTCGTGTGGTACTTGGAAGCCGCAAGCCGCTTGTACAGCGCGGGAATTGAATAGTGGCGCTTGCGATAGAGATAGTGGACCTTGCTACTCTTTTTCACCATCGCGATCGTATCTAAGCCTAGGCGTTTCAAAGCCAGAAACATTCTTGGTGAGCTGAACCAGCTGTCACACAGCACATAGCCCGCCTTAAGCCCATTAGCCATTGCTTGTTTGATCAACTCAACGCTCACATCAGTCATTTTGCGGACGGCTTGTGCGCGGCGCCTGCCACCCAGCGTGCGCAAGTCTTGATTAGTGCTGGCACCACCAATCCGATTCTTGACGTTTTTGCTCGACATCAACGCGTAATTGACTGGCACTAAGGTGTCACCGTCACTCCATGCCAGCGTCAAGGCGCGAAAGCCCTTCTTGTAGACCTGAGTGTCATGGTCGAAAGTGCGTGCTAATAGCTCTGTTTTTTGGGCTGTGTCACGAGTAAACAGGGTATCATCAAGGATGAAGGCGAGCCGTCTGTGCGGATGTATAAAGGGACGCAGATATTTGATCAATGCCTGTGCGATCAGGCAAGTCAGGCGTTGCCAGTTGGTTCGGCTATCATTGAGGTAATTGCGCGCCGTCCGCGTTGTGAAGCGTGGATTCGGCTGAGCCCGATACAAAGACCGCCCTAGAAACTTCGTCGTCAAAAGCCATTCGATTATCTGAAGCAGTGAGAACTTGCCGTGATGGCGTCCAAAAACATGAGCTGACAGCTTAGAGAGTCCAACCACTCGAGAGAATTCATGAATTGTCTGAGAAAGGTCCAATTCCTCTTGATGATGTTCTATAATAGACATTGCACAAGCACTCCTTTGTATCTTGGTTTTAGTCGACTCAAGTATACTGCCAAGCTGTTGCTTGTGTTTAATTTTGTCCAAAATAAGCCCGGAATGACGCGCAGTACACGTCATTCCGGGCTTTCAAGTTTTAGTATTTAGAAGAAGAACCAATCCTGCTAGCCATCACTTGTATGGTGAAATTTAACCTGTATTCTGTAATACATGTATTACAGAATACAATAATACATTGCTAAATAATGAATAGAATGAAATTCGTGGGGTCAATTGTTCCCTAGTTTAAGCTGTTTTTGAATCTAGATCTAGGTATTATTGTATTCTATAATACAATAATACATGTATTCTATAATACAATAATACATGTATTCCGTAATACAGGATTTCCCAACCCCTTGTTACCGCGGGCTGCATAAGAGATACTAATTGCAGTTGAATAAGAACACAAAAAAACGCCACCGACGGCAATCGGGGGCGACCTGAGTTAAATATCATTGTCATTATATCACATTGTCTGATTTTGGCAATTCAGGTCGGCGTTTTTGATGGGGCGTTTTTGCCAACGTGCGCCCGAGAAATTCAGTTTTCTCAGATCAGTTAACGTTGAGGTCGTCCCGGCCGTTGCAATAAAAAGGGGTAAGTGCGATTGCGGTGAGTAATGCAGCGGCCTATATTCCAAGTCGAGTGAACAGGCTGAACCGGCACCGTCGCAAAAAACACGCATTGATGTGATCTGGTTGAATTGATGTTCAGATTTTTGCTTGCATTAGCTTGTAAATAGATGTTATAGTTCTCACGAAAGCTGGCTCACCGGAACTCGTCCCTCTGGTGGGTTGAAATAGCTTGAATCCAAATCCAAAATCTGAGTCTATTGCCAAGGGGTAATAGACTCTTTTTTATGCCGAAAATGAAGGGAGGTTGATCAAGATGAGCTTGTCTAGTGATTTGATTTCGTTGGTTTTACATAATGGTTTGGCCAAAAACAAGTACCGTAACTCTAAGCGAGTTGTTCTGGATCAATCTCCTGAGGAACGCCCACATGGCGCCATCTTCCTGACGCGCACGAAGCAAGCGTTGACCGAAGCACGAGGCTTTATTGCAACCAGTGAAGAAGCGGTGTTAGCTAACCAGGCATGTTCTCACTGGACTCCGAATATATTCCGGTATGGTACCTATTCAGATGATCGACGCCAAGTAGTCGTTGGACACAGTGAAAACAATCTCAAGCAAATCAATGCGTTTGTAGTCGACGCCGACTTCGGCGATCATAAGCCACACTACAACCAAGATCTCTTAGAACAATTCATCATCAAGAAAAAAGACTTGTTTGATCCCGAAATTTGGCCAACTGCTATTTTGGAGACCCCGCACGGCTATCAAGTGTATTACGTTCTCTGGAAATCGGTTTTTGTGTCCAAAAAGGGGACACGCTATCCGGCAGTTGAAGCCGCCAAAACTGTTAGTGAGCAGTTACGCCAAAGCGTCCTGAAAAACCTGCCACAGGTGGATGTTGGATGCAATCATTTTGGTTTCTTCAGGTTGCCGTCTGACGACATGGTAAGGTTCTTTGAGCCATCTCTGACGCTGGATTTTGCAACGCTGCTAGATTGGGCAATGGAAATTAAGCTTAAGATGACTGGCGTTACTAAGCCAAGCACACATGATCACCAGGTTGATCAGCCATGGTTTAGTGCGCTTAGTCGTGCATCTGTGGTTCGCGGTGACGGAGATCTCGGTCGCAACAATACGTTATTGACACTTTTGCTAGCAACATATTCTTCAGGATGGGACCAGAATCGCGCATATGACTTTGCTGATGAATGGAATTCCCGTCAACCAGACCCACTTCGAGATACAGAAGTTCGTCGTATTCTAAAGAGCGCCTTTTCGGGTAACTACCAGGGAGCCAGCAAGGCCTATATTCAGCACCTTATGGACCGATGGGCGCCAGAAGTCCGTCCTTTTGCGCGTACAGCTCGACAGAATTGGGTCAAGTTTCGCAAGCCGCGACATATCCGTAAGTACAGTCATGTTTCCGAGTGGGCTCAAGACCTAGTCAAGTACGTTGATCGCCTTGGCGCACGCAGTACGTCATTGCAATTGACAACTGCTGACATTCGGGAGGCATTACATATCAGCCGCGATTCACTTAATAAAGCCTTGGATTATGTAGCTATCCATGGTCTACTTCGTGTACAACGAACGAGAGGTCGAAATGGCGGCATTCTTTTGATCACGATGATGATGGCAGGTCGACAAATTGAAACTCGGCATGCGAGCCAGAGTCAGGATTGGCAAGAGTTTCTTGGACTGGAGCAAGGGGAATCGAATGTACTATCCGTAACACCTGAAAACCGTCCCACAAATGTACTGCCAGGGCGCCTAATGGATGGGTAACTAAAAGTTCCGAATTGCCATTACATTTATCTATTATGGCCTTGCTTTTCCGGTCTGCCCTCTCACTTCTTTTGGATTGCCTATGTTTTGTGTTGTGAATACGTTGACATTTTCAAGGCGAGATTGTATGATTAAACCATCAGTAGCGAACAAGTGTTCGTACTTAGTTTGCTTGTCTAGAGGGGTTCTTACTCGTATTTTGGAGTGACTTGAAGGTGGGTGAGTGCTATGTAGATTTCATGATCGAGGGTTACTTGATGTTCAGCATAGATTAAGAAAGTTGATAATTTCTCTGGACACATGGTGATACCGGTGATATGTTTTAGGCAAGCATCAGTCATATGTCCACCAGGACAAAAAAATAGACAGTAACACGGGCCTAACCCTTTGCGGGGTTCGAGCGCTTTGTGCACACGTCCAGTAAAGGTAACGACTTTACCCGACGATTACCGTCTACAACTGCTATTGCAGCGCTATAAGTATATCACGTTGAAGTGGGCCTAACTAGGCCTGTGGATAGGTGTAGTTATGGGCGTTTTGTGCAGCTGTGGGGGAGTAGATCATCGACGAAGGTCGTGTCTACTCCCCTTTTTTGTTGGCTGATGCGAACTGAGCGATTGATGCCATTAAGGCAGTGTTAGCATATTGAGCCTGGATTATTCATAGAATTTCAAAAAAGCAGCGCAATCCCTGACCTTTACCCCTAAAGTTGGAACACAACTTTGGGGGTATTTGTATGACTAAGATTTCAGTAGAAACTTATATCGAAGCCGTAGAGTGTTATCTTACCAGCAACGAGTCAAAGAGACGGGTTGGTG
>NZ_BAAFZI010000062.1:0-10759 GCF_045862175.1 Lacticaseibacillus salsurae
GCATTGAGTCCCCTGAATCGGTGTCTTGAACCATGCTTTCCGCGGTATCCAAGACCATCTCTGTTCTGGCCTTGTTGCCAGTCCAAACTGACTTGCGGAGTAGGTCTTGCAGATCACGTGGCATCATGCTGAACCGCTCCTTGAGCTTGCGATTCAGGTGGTAGCCGTCTAGCACGTATCAGTTGGTAGATCCGTTCAAACATCCGCTCTTGATTGGCGAATCCATAACAGCTACGCTTTAGCGCTTTGATCTTACGATTGATGCCTTCTAGCGGGCCATTTGAAAGCCTGGTTTGCGAAGCATTCAAAACCCTTTTGAGGTTTTTCCTTAGTGTGGCAATGGCGATGTCCATTGGCTCACCGCACGACCTGTAGGTCTTGATGAGGTTACTCAGGCGCTCTGTTTGTGAATTAAGTAAAGCATCGTGAATGTCGATATAGGTCTCATAAGCATTGTGTAAGTTTAGGAAAGGCGTGATGCCAATATCGATGAGTTCTTGGTCGGTCAGGCTTTCGTTTATGCCGAAGCGGTAATGTTTAGTTTTGGCGTCTGGATCGGCTTTATGGTAGATTTTCCAGTTTGGTTTTAACGCCTTGTACACTTGAGAATGTTTATCCTTGATTTGCCGTAGCGCTTGAACGCGCATCTGGTCCATCGCTCGACCTAGCAGTTGAATGATATGAAACGGTCGATGACAATCTCGGCGTTAGGGAAGAGCTCGTGAACAAAGTTCTGATACACAGCGTTCATATCCATACAGATATGCTTCACCTTCGCTCTTTCGTCTCTAGAGTAGTTTTCCTCGAAGAATTTTTTGATGGTGTCTGAGAGCCGATCACCAAGCACAGTCACAGGTTTGTGTGTATCAACGTCGATACAGATAAAGGCCATTTGTGAGTGAGTTGAGCGGAACTCATCGAAACAAAGGTTGGTTGGGAGATAGTTGAGCGGTCGCGGATTGATATTATCATCAAGGATGCGTCCAACGGTCGTGGTCGAAATGCCAGTGATTGAGGCAATGCTCTTACTAGTAGTCGATTTCATTGCGAGCTTTAAGGCATACTCAACTAGGCCATTTGAGATTGAATACTTGGGCTTAACTACCGAGGTGGTGGCAGTCAGAGTGGATTTACAATTACCGCAGCGCCAACGCTGCTTATCGAGCTCTAGGAGTACTGGCTGGTCTGTTGGGCCATTAACGTGAATATGAGTACGAATGTGCCCATTGCGCCGCAATGTCGCCATTCCACAATAGGGACAACGTTACAGAAAGTAAGTTAGTTCTGCGTGAATGACCTGATACCTCTTGCGACGAATACCGCGGCCGCGGTATTCGTCGCTGGTTTTGCGGTGTAGTGCCTGGGCTGGTCGGGTCGTTGAGCTATGAGTGGTGCCTAACTGACTGCTAGTTTTAACTAAGCAGCTAATACATTACAACTGCCTTTTCAATGAAGTATAGAAATCCTCATGGGATCCAGCCAACAGCACAATGACTGTTGTTGGAGGACTGATCATATATGCAACGCGGTACTCAGTCTTTTGATACCTAAACCCCATGGTGTATATTCCTGAGAGATCGCCAGTTTTCGCGTCACCAGATTCTGGATCATCTGCAATAGTCGTATAGATCAGATCAACGAATCTTTCTTTAAGCTTCCTCTCTTTAATTTTCTTTAGGTAGCGTATAACCGCATTCTTGAGTTGAATATCACAGGCCAATTTCTTCCTCCAACTCTTTACGAGAAAGGGACGACGTGTCATCATCTGTGGCTAAATTCTTTAACGATTCTGAAATGGCGTGCTTTTGCCGATTAAACTCGCTGACTAATTCATCACCAGATAATCCTTGAGATACTAAAGACTTGAGAATATCAGTAGAAAAATCGAGGAAATTATCTTCATTATCCACGAACCGGTAAAAGATTCCATCGGCTCTTAGTTCGGGGACAACCTTCCGTCCTGGCGCAATATTGTACTCCTTTGGAACCGTCAGTGTGAGCGAGTTGCCTTGTTTTCTTGTTTTAGTTTGCATGGTTTTCCTCCTGTAATTATCCTGTAATTATATTATAGGGCACTTTCCTTAGTTTGTACAGAATAATTACTTGTTTTAACGTCCCAATATATGTTCCATTAGGGTGTACCCTATTGTAACTAAAGTGAGAAGGGAGTATTATTAGTTACATATAAGTGACCCGGAGGCAACCTAGAATTGGCTAAAATCGGTTATGCGCGTGTTAGTACGCGTGATCAAAATCTTGCACGTCAAATTGAGCAGCTACATGATGCCGGTGTTAATAAAATCTTTCAAGAGAAGCTTTCAGGTAAAAATGCCGATCGTCCTCAACTAAAAGCAATGTTAGATTATATTCGTGATGATGATGAAGTAGTGGTATTGAGCCTTGATCGACTTGGTCGCAATTCTCATGATTTGACTGACATCATCGAAACCATTCGCCATCGTGGAGCTCAATTGAATGTTCTAAATCTGCCTAGCTTTGCAAGTATTGAAGATCCTAACCTTCGTAACTTGATTACGACAATTATTGTCGAACTATATAAGTATATTGCTCAAGAAGAGCGCGAAACTATTAAGATACGACAACAACAAGGCATAGAAATTGCCAAACGCCAGGGCAAATATAAGGGCAAAATTCGCGAATATGGTCCTCATTCACCTAATCGTCAAAAACGCTATATTTATAAAGAAGCCTGTCGCCTTTTAAATAGGAAGAAAGACGGAGATGAAACTCTGACCAAGCGACAAATTGCTCGCATGTTAGGTATTGCACCAGTAACCTTATATCGCATCGAAAAGTATCAGGCAGAAGATCTAGCAAACGTTCCCCCTAGTGAGAGGTAAACATCATGATAGATTTAAGGGGCAAACGAATTCTCTTTACCGGCCGTTTGCGATCTTTTCGTCGTTCCCAGGCACAACAGTTAGCAACTATTCTAGGAGCAAAACCTGTCAACGGGATTGGCAAAAATGTCGATATCCTTGTGGTTGGTATTATTAGCAAACCCTATGATCAACTACTTACCACTCAAAAGTTAACGTATGCTAGAACCTATGGCATTCCAAAGATTGACGAATTAGCCTTTATTTCATGGTGCCAATGGCGATTAGATCAATTGAGAACAACTCTTTAAGTACCTGCTTATCAAACGGGGAGATTAGTATGCAAAAGCGTATCGATTTGGCCAATCAAACGTTTGGACGACTCACAGTCATTTTTTTTGGGGAAGCAGTTCTAATGGAAACGCGCTTTGGCTCTGTCAATGTCAATGTGGAAATAAATGTATTGTTGACAGTCAACGACTTCAAAAAGGATTTACTCGCAGTTGTGGGTGTTTGCGATCAGAAATAAGCAGATCAAACATAAAAGCTAATAACCAGACTAAAAAATACATCGCGCATTTTAGAATCAAGTTAGCCACTGTCTCAAAATTTTTTTGAGAGGATGCGCTATGCAACTGCAAGACTTAGAGATATTCATCAGACTATATCAACTACGCTCTCTTAACCAAGCGGCTAAATCACTGGGCTTCGCGCAATCGAACATGACGGTGCGCCTCAAGCATATCGAATCTGAATTCGGGGTGCGCTTATTTACCCGAGATCATCGCGGCCTTACCCCGACGCAAAACGGTACTCAGTTCTATGCATACGCCCAGACGGTGACCCAACTGACCGATGACATCCGGCAACAAATGCACGCCCCTGTGCACAAAAGACGTATCGCGATGTCGAAGTTGCTTTTTGATCTTCTCGTCATCCAGCAAGGAGAATACTCGCTAGCCCATGATACCTTCGCACTATTAACTTCTACAGAGTTCCTTGATTTACCGCAAGACGCAGCTGAGCTGGTCGTCACCTATGCGAACTTCGCGCACACTGGCTACCAGCAGATCGCACGCGCATTCCTCCCTGCTTCGTTTCTGATCAGCGCGAACCGGCCACTCGAGGCCCACCGTTTTCTGATCAACAGTGACCAGCACTGCCCGTTTCGGGCACAAACGCTTCGCTACCTCCACCAAGACTTGTCACAGGTTCAAGAAATCGATTCATGGGACAGTATTATCCACCTAATCCAAGCAGGTCAGGGGATCGCGTTACTACCAGATTACCTGATGGCCCGCGATGACTTGATGCGCACCACGCCACATCAGCGATTCAAGATCCCCTACGCGACCTTTGTACGAAGCGCCTCCTCTCTGTACGAAAGCGTTACGACATGATACAATATCCATAAATATGACAGCTGGTTCCGGAAACCAGAAGAAAGGTATATACATGACGAATATCAAGCTCGTGACCGACTCCTCTGTGCAACTGACTGATGAAGAAATCGCCAAGTATCACATCACCGTCGTCCCACTCACTGTGATGATCGACAACACCATCTACACCGATGGCGAAACCATCAGCCGCGGCGAATTCATGGCTAAGATGGCGGAAGCTTCGGCATTGCCTAAGACTTCGCAGCCGCCGATCGGCCGCTTCCTCGACGTCTACAACGAACTATGCGCCGACGGTAGCGAGGTGCTGTCTGTGCACATGCTGGCGGCCTTGTCTGGCACGGTCAACGCCGCCCACCAAGCCGCCGAGCTGGCCGACGGGCAGGTGACGGTGATCGATTCTGACTTCCTCGACCGGGCCTTGAGCTTCCAGCTGATCGAAGCCGCCAAGCTGATCGAACAAGGGGCCGCTATGCCTGAGCTCCTCGCCCGGATGACGGTGGTGCGCGCCCGGACCAAGGTGATGCTAGCCGTCGCGACGCTGGACAACCTCGTCAAAGGCGGCCGTCTCAGCCGCGCCACAGGGGCCATCGGGTCACTGCTCAACATCAAGGTCATTTTAGAAGTCGCCGATGGCCAGCTCAGCGTCCGCCAGAAAGGCCGCGGCATCAAAACCATCCATCGCTTCGCCGACGATTTGCTGACCAAGCTCACCCAATGTGACCGCCTCGCCGCCGTCGGCATCTCATACGCCGGCAGCGCCGAGTATCCACAGTCGTTGGCAACGCGTCTGCGCCAAGCGCTACCAGCCCTGCCGATCGTCGTGCAGGCGACATCGCCGGTCATCGCCACGCACACAGGCGAAGGCGCCTTTGCCGTGATGTATTACACCGACTGAACCACAGCCAACAGGCATGCCCATCACGGGGCATGCCCGTTTTTTTACCCTAAGTCAGCCGAGCGCCACGAAAGCACAAGGATCACCACATCAACGCACAAGGATTCCTTGTTCAAATTGCACTATATACTGTGCTATGATTATTACCCAACCACAACATATAGACATTGGCGGTGAAATTCATTGAAACATCTCAATATATTGTATATCAGCCTCAGCGGGAACACCACTAACTTCGTCGAGCGCTTGACCCAGCATTTAGCCACATTAGACGTATGCGTCCACGCCATCAACGTCAAAGCCACCCCAGACCCGAAGCCCCTAGACGCACCATTCGTCTCGTTTCTACCGGCTTTTCTCAAAGGCGGCAATGGGGTCAACAACGGCTACACCGAGATCCTGACTGGAATCTTGGCCGACTATCTGGTCTATGCCGACAACTATAAGCGCTGCGTCGGTATCATCGGTAGTGGTAACCGCAACTTCAACAAGCAGTTCGCCTTGACCGCCAAGCAATACGCCCAGCGCTTCGGCTTCCCTTACCTGACTGAATTCGAGCTGCGCGGTAGCGAAAACGACATCGTTCGCATTGGGCAGATGCTGCTCGCCTATGCGCAACCAACGCCCAGTGCCGCCTGGCCCAACCCAGAAGCCTGAGTACAGTGGCAACGACGACGCTTCGCAACGAAAGGATATTTCATGAAAGACTACTTCTATCTCAACAACCTGGTCAACATCCCTGTTGATGGCCAGATCCAGCTCCAATACGACCAAGAGGCATTACATACGTTCCTCGACGAAGAGATCACCCCGCATACCGTACCCTTCGCCTCACTCGATGACTATCTGACCTATCTCGTCGACAACGACTATATCGACGACACCATCTTGGCCCAATACACCCGCGACTTCGTGAAGACCTTATTCGATCGTGTCGCAGCCAAGCAGTTTCACTTTCGAAGTTTCATGGGGGCCTACAAGTTCTATGCCCAATACGCGCAGAAAACCAATGATGGCACCCAGTACCTCGAGAACTTCAGCCAACGTGTCGTTTTCAATGCGCTATACCTCGGCGCCGGTGACGAGCAACTCGCTTCGGCGGTCGCTGAAGAGATCATCACCCAACGCTATCAACCGGCGACGCCGACCTTTCTCAATGCCGGACGCAAGCGGCGCGGCCAGATGGTGTCTTGTTTCTTGATCGACGTCAACGACTCGATGCTGTCGATCGGCCGCGCCGTCAACTCCGCCTTGCAACTGTCACGCATCGGCGGTGGCGTCGGCGTCAACCTCTCTAACATCCGCGCGGCTGGTGAACCGATCAAAGACATCGAGAACGCTTCTTCTGGCGTGGTACCGATCATGAAGTTGCTGGAAGATGCTTTCAGCTATTCCAACCAACTCGGCCAACGCAACGGGGCCGGCGTGGTGTACCTGAACGTTTTCCATCCGGACATCATGGCGTTTCTGGCCACCAAGCGTGAGAATGCCGACGAGAAGATCCGCGTGAAGACGCTATCGCTAGGCGTCGTCGTGCCTGACAAATACTACGAGTTGCTCAAGACCAACGCCCCGATGTACCTGTTCTCACCGCGTGACGTTCAACGCCGATACAACAAGCCCTTCTCCTATATCGACCTCACCGCAGAATACGACAACCTGGTCGCCGACCCTACCATCCGCAAAACCACGATCAACGCCCGCGAGTTAGAGCAAGAGCTGTCCCGCCTCCAACAGGAATCTGGCTATCCTTATATCCTCAACATCGACACGGCCAACCGCACCAACCCGGTGCCTGGCAAGATCATCATGAGTAACCTGTGTAGCGAGATCTTGCAGCCACATGCGCCTTCCGTCTTGAACGATGATCTGTCCTATGCTCAAGTCGGCGCCGATGTCGCCTGCAACCTCGGCTCCACCAACATCGTCAACATGTTGGCGTCACCAGACTTCAGGCGTTCCGTAGAGACTGCGGTGCGCGCCTTGACGACGGTGGTCGATACCACCGACATCAAAGAAGTCCCGACGGTCAACGCCTCTAACCGCCGCTTCCACACAATCGGGCTCGGCGCCATGGGCCTACATACGGCGCTGGCGTGCCACGCGATCGAATACGGGTCACCAGAGGCCCTCGAATTCACCGAGGCGTACTTCATCGCCTTGAACTACTACTCCTTGCTGGCTTCCAATCACATCGCTCAAGAACGCGGCGAAAGCTTCGAAGGCTTCGCGCAGTCGCGATACGCAGACGGTAGTTACTTCGATCAGTACCTGACTGGCGAATTTACGCTGACCAGCGCGAAGAACCGCGCCATTTTTGCTCAGCTAGGGCTCCCGACTGTCGCAGACTGGCAAGCCTTGAAACGGGCCGTTACCACCACCGGCCTGTATCACCGCAACCGGCTGGCGGTCGCACCCAACGGCTCGATCTCCTATATCAACGAGACTAGCGCATCGCTACAACCGATCACCCAACTGGTCGAACAACGCCAAGAAAGCAAAGTCGGGTCGATTTTCTATCCGGCACCTTACCTGTCCAACGAAACGCTGCCATACTACACGCCGGCCTACGACATCGACCAGCGTAAGATCATCGACACCTATGCCGCCGCCCAGAAGCATATCGACCAAGGCATGAGCCTCACGCTGTTCATGCGCTCGGTCCTGCCGGTGGGCTTATACGAATGGAAGACCCCAGAGCAGCCTAAGATGACGACGCGCGACCTCAACCGCCTGCGCAATTACGCCTGGACAAAAGGCATCAAGTCGCTGTATTACATCCGCACGTTCACTGAAGACGACGAGATCAAGACAGCCAACGAATGCGAATCATGCATGATCTGACCCCAGATCGGAGTGGCGCGCACTTAGCGGGTCGGGTAGCCTAGCTGTCGCACTTGAGGTGGTCTTGGCCTCGAGTACGATAGCGTAGCTAGCCGCACCCGCGCCGCGCCACTCGCCGAACCCACAATAGCCCACCAACACAAGAACGATACCATCACGAGGGAGAAACATGGCATATCTATATTATAAAGCGATCAACTGGGACGAGACTGAAGACGAATTTGATGCGATGATCTGGGAACAGCTCACCAACAACTTCTGGCTCGACATCCGCGTCCCGATCACCGAAGACCAAGCGGCATGGGCCGCGCTGGACCCCACGACGCAGACCAAGATCGGCCGCGCCTTAGCGTCTGCCAGCTTGTTGGCGGCATATCAATCCGAGCGCTGTGCACCAGCGCTGCGCTCGTGCCGCCGGACGCAACAAGAAGAAGCCGTGCTCAACATCATGACCTTCATGGAGTCTGTCCACACCAAAGGCTACACCACGATCTTTCGCGGATTAGGCGAAGACGACAATGCGGCATCATTCTTCGCTTGGGCAGACAACGACGCGGCAACGCAAGCGGCACTGACCAAGCTCGATGACGCGATCCAAAGCCCGGTTGCACCGGTCCGTCAAGCCGCCTTCATCCTGATCGAAACCGAGCTGCTGTACAACCGCCTAGCGCCGGTATTGGCCGTCACCACCTTGCCGAACGTCGCTAGGATGCTGACGAATATCTTGGCTGGTAGCTTGATATTCGTCAACTATATAGGCTACAAATGGCGCCAGAATCTCGCTGCATTACCCGCCGCCGAACAAACCGCCGCTTCAGCCGCCATCCAGGCGCTAGAACAAGCACTGGCCGAATGGGAGCGTACCTGGTCGACAGCACTTGACCCGCACGCCGATGACGACGCGCTGATGCTGGGCCTGCATCACGCCAATTCATTGTTAGACTTGCCCCTAGGTGAAGTCGCCGACACGCCACTCGCGGCGTTAGTCGAAACAACGCGCCAGCGCGTGCTAACGCCTGTTGCCCATGAGCAGATAGTCGACGTCGACGCGACGGAAGCGATGATGGAAGAAGACTACGATTTCTGATCCGCCAGCGCACTCACCACACGCAGAAAAGGAAGTAAGCAATGACATTCACAACCGTTAATTGGAACACCATCGAAGACGAATTCGATGAATATGTATGGGACAAAGCCACCGCCCAGTTCTGGCTAGACACCCGCGTCCCAGTTTCTCACGACCTCGCGACATGGCGGACACTTTCTCCAACCGAGAAAGACGTTATCAACAAAGCCGTCGGTGGCCTGGCACTGCTGGACACCTTGCAATCGGAAGAAGGCGTCAACGTCATGCGCGAAGACGCCCGCACGCGCAAAGAAGCCGCCGTCATCAACGACTTCTTGATGATGGAATCTATCCACGCCAAAAGCTATGGCACCATCCTGATCTCTTTGAACGACCAGAAAACTATCAATGCCGTCTATGACTGGATGAACAACGACCCGCGCATGCAATACAAGGCGCGTGTGATCAATGAGATCTACCAGACCGGTAACAATATCGAGAAGAAAGTCGCCAGCGTTTTCCTAGAAGGGATCTTGTATTACACCAACTTCTTCACCCCGCTGTGGTACCGCGGCAACAACAAGCTCGCCAACCTCTCGGAGATCATCAAGCTGGTCATCCGCGATGAATCCGTCCACGGCACCTACCTCGGCTACAAGTTCCAACTCGGCTTCAACGAGCTCCCCGATGCCCAGAAGAAGACCTTCAAAGCCTGGATGGACGACCTACTCGACGACTTGCTCGAAAACGAATTCGCCTTTAGCGACGCCTTATACGCGCCGATCGGGCTGGCCGATGAGGTCAAACAATTCGTGCGCTATAACGCCAACAAGTCCCTGCAGAACATGGGCTTCCCTGCCCGCTTCGAGCACGCCGCGATCGAAGACATCGACCCGATCGTCATGAACGGCATCTCCACAGAAACCGCCAACCACGATTTCTTCTCTCAAGTCGGTGCCGGCTACCTCATGGGCACCGCAGAATCGATGCAAGAAAGCGACTATGACTTCTAAGTGATTCACCCCAACGCCTTACACACATCAGACAACAATCTGATGTGTGTAGGGCGTTTGCCGCTGCAACAAAAAAACTCACCTAATCTAAGGTGAGTAAAAACTGCTACCGCGGCGCTGCCCTTGCTTCAGGCCTTGGGGGAACCCTGCAGAAAGGGAGTTTCCGCTTAGTTTTTATCGGAGTGTAGTCGCTGCGCGGGTGTGCAACGCTACGTGTAAGGCTAGTCAAAGTACCATTAGGGCTACCTTGACCGATGGCTTCACAGCACACTTTAACCTGGATTATTCACCTCGGTATTTGGGACATGAAATCGCATCTGGCCGGTCTGAAAGCAACGTTTGGAGCGTTGCGAATACTGACTGAGCGGAGAAGTTGGTGATCGATGCACCACGAACAGACCGACCCAGTTTTCGGCTCGACGCACGACCTATTCAGTTATTCAGTTCAGGTCGCCAACTGATGGACTTCGTCCATGAGCCGACTAAACCAGTTCTTGTAAACATAGTTAGAAGCAAGATGAATCACCACACGACGGGCGTGCCAAGTAATCTTACCGGCGATGTGAAAGAGACTGAACCGTAGCGAGGAGATGGTTGAACGACGGTCTTCCGAGACAAAGAGCTGTTTAAAGAGCTGAACCAGGTTATAGGCAATACCGGTGATCAAGGCTCGTGCAGTGTTCCGTGCAAAAGTTGAG
>NZ_BAAFZI010000063.1:0-10753 GCF_045862175.1 Lacticaseibacillus salsurae
GATCGCTTCTCTCTACTTGTTGTGTGGTAACTCAATTAGAGGACAAGCGGTCTTCTTTTGTCAAACCGTTTTTCGGGGTTATCCTATTACTTACTTTTCCCTCCCGAGGAATACTTTACACTAAGCGTACTTTACGCCAGTTGATGAAAGCAGTCAGAAAATTCTGGCGAAACTAAGCAAACGAAAAGCCGCCATCCCGCTTCCAGTCGGTAGATGTCGGCTTAAGTTTGTTTAAATTCCACTGACCATCGCACTTATTGCGATATTGCTAGGACCTATTGTCCCACAAACGTCGTGCTGGCCGTACGGCGTTTAGCATACCTCATGATAACATGTCGCCACAGTCTATGACAAGATACCCTGCCAACGAACGTACCATTTTGTTTGGAACCAATTGATCCAAACACCAGAAACGCCAAAACCAGCACCGCCACATATCTCGCGTCAATGCTGGCTTTCAAGCGTGATCAGTTGTGCTGAACGCGCCGGTCGACGGACACATAAACTACGCGCTGGCCGCGGTCATGCACCATGTCTGCCGTGCTTGGCTTTGGGGCTTCTACGCCAGCATCGATCATGCGCGCGATGGTGGCCCCGGCTAAATGAGTGGTACCTGCGATCGTTTCGCCAACCACTTCAAAGTCCTCAAAATCCGGGCTTGTGAACGTGAAGCGATGCCGATCGTCATCAGGATCTTCTGAAACAAACATCGGGTAGGTCAAAAATTGGAACATGCCGTCCTCCATTTTTTCCGCAACAACTTTACCTTACTCACCATAAGCCTAAATGCGGCAAAATGAAAGTGGTTTCTGCACCAAAATTTTTGCGGGTGAAACCGGCACCCTATCCGGATTTAAGGCGGATCGCCAGCAAAAAAGTGAACGTGTTTCTTCCATTATAATGTACTTATTTTAGGTGCTTGTTTGGCGTAACAAAATTGGCGCATCGGCGTCGAGCTTTCCGGCGCAACGCGAGCACAGCTAGCTACGAAATAAGCACCGAGCCATAGTGCGGCTCGATGCTTATTTCTAGGCTATCTGACTCGCTAAGTGCGCGCCGGGTCTGCTCTGGTATCGAGCTTTCCGATGCAACAGGCACGCGCTTAGCTAAGACAAAGGCACCAAGTCAAAGTGCGACTTGATGCCTGAAGAACGCCTCGAAAAGCTCTTATTATTTTTTGAACCGGTTTTCGAATAATGGGGAAACTGGTTTGTTTTCTTGGATCCGGGTGATGGCGCGGCCGATGAGAGGACCGACGGAAACGGTGACCAGCTTGGACAACTTCTTGTCTTCAGCTAATTGGATGGAGTCGGTGACAACAACTTGTTCGATCACAGAGTTTTCCAAACGTTCAACCGCTGGACCGGAGAAGATCGCATGCGTTGCGGCAACTAAGACTTCAGTGGCACCGGCATTCTTCAATGCGGCGGCGGCTAAAGTGATGGTGCCGGCAGTATCGATCATGTCATCGATGATGATGCAGCGCTTGCCGTCAACTTTACCGACAATGTTCATGACTTCGGCAACGTTAGGACGAGGACGACGCTTGTCGATGATGGCAATTGGTGCCTTTAAGAATTCTGCTAACTTGCGGGCACGGGTGACACCACCATGGTCAGGTGATACGACCACTGTGTCTTCGCCGTTGTAGTGGTTACGCAAGAAGTAATCGGCTAATAATGGGGCACCCATCAAATGATCGACAGGGATATCGAAGAACCCTTGGATCTGAGCGGCATGCAAGTCCAAAGCCAACACCCGAGTGGCGCCGGCGCGTTCTAACATGTTCGCTACCAGCTTGGCCGTGATTGGTTCGCGAGAACGCGCTTTGCGGTCTTGACGCGCATAGCCGTAATATGGGATCACGATCGAGATCGTATGTGCAGAAGCACGACGCAAGGCATCGATCATGATCAACAATTCCATTAAATTGTCGTTGACCGGCGCAGACGTGGATTGCACAAGGTAGATATCATCCCCACGAATACTTTCTTCGATGTTGATTTGAATTTCACCGTCTGAGAAGCGCTTGACGGATGACTTCCCTAACTCAACACCGACTTCTTTGGCGATTTTTTCAGCAAGCGGCTTATTTGAGTTTAAGGCAAAAATCTTCAACTTTGGATCAGCATAATGCTCTGGCATGGTTTCCTCCACCTGAATGAATTTGTTCATCTCATCTGCATGGGCACACACCCGTACTCACACACGATATAGTATAACAAAAACTGCGGCCTTTGCGGGAGAGATTTTAGGATGAAAGCAAATGAAAGCGTGCACTCCTCATGATGGTTTAATCTTATGACCAAAAACTGCCGAATTTTCAGGAAAAACATCCCAAACGCTTTGGAAAAATTCAACCCGCAACATCAAAATATCGATTTTGCGCCTTTAAAATCCATGCGTTTCGCGACTTTTCTCCGCTTGAAAATTCGCGATACCATTTTTCAAAGCATGAAAGCTCTGGGGGATCAAGCACGCTTTCACCGTGATCGGCGCAGTGACGAGAAAAATGCCGCTCGGCTATGCTTCAATGCGATCAACAATCGCTTGATAAATGATTTAGGCTTTTTCGGCGTATAAAAGTGGATCCCGTTTTTGGAATCTTCTTCAATGGCCAGATGTTCTGCCATCGTCAATGGACGATCACCTGATTGTGCCCGCATGCGATTGATGCTCGCAAGCCGATTTTCCTCTGTCAGTTCGCCAGCAGCTTTTCGTCGCCAAAAATCCGCCACCAACTGCTCTGGGGTATTTAACTGTTGATTTTCCGGCATTAGACTACTCCTCTTTTGTAGATTCAATTTCATACACTTCTAACAACTCAATCAGCTTTGGAATTCCTTTCATCGAGGAAATTTCCATAATTTGGTCAATATCGGTCGCCAGCCGTGTATCCAACAATACTCGGACGAGTTCTGATGCAAAGGTATTGATTGCTTCGCTCTTATACAAATGTTCAGGATGACTAAGCAAAAATCCCCAAGGATCTAGAAAATGTAGTAACGTGATCAAATCGACTGCTTCAACCCATTTTGCCCTTGCTTGCTTCACTTCTTCTGCATCAGCATGCTGTAACTTCAACTGCTCAACCGCGTTAAAGACATCGTTCAATTCCCGTGTCACCTTCAACACCAGCTTCCGAGTCTCCCCAGGATATTGCTGCATCAAATCAAATGTCCGCTGGATTTGGTTAGCCTTCACATCTTGTGCTCGAACAATGGTATTGCGTCGATAAGTGAATGCCGCCACCAGAAAGCCCAACAAGATCAATACTTCTTTGGTGCCAATCCACCACGTTTGCGTATACCACGGCACAACTGTCTGGATACCCATAATAACATCTTCTTTCTAAACTCTCTACCCAACTTCCCCTTCATTAATAGATTACGCAAAACTGCCGCAAAGCATCTATTACAGTTTGACGGCACAAAGAAAAATTTCCAGCTTCTCCGCTTAAATAGCGAGAATTCGCTAACGTTGACGCTTTGGTGCACTTTCTCGCCAAAAAACTTACAAAAAAGGTGAATCCGCTGTATCACAACAGTTGACGGATCGCCATAACTTTGATAATCTGTATACATAAAGTAAATAGTATCAAGATACGCAGACATTTCTTATACTAGTATTACTTTCACCCATTCAAAAGTGCCACCGCCTTGTTTCACCTGGTACTTTTGATTTTTTCTTCCTATTGAATGTAACCGCTCACAACATAAAGGAGGCCCATGATGCCACGACTACTTGATGCCACATTACTGACGGCCACGTTCACCCACATCACCCAACTGCCGCACGACATGCCGATGGGCCACGCGGAAGTATTGATCGCCGAACCTCATGCCACGCAATTGATCATCGCCACTCATCCTGGGCAAGACTTATTTTTAAACGTTGGCGACAGCTTCACGTATTACCATGAAGCCACTGACGATGGGATCGCCCAATTCAACTTGATGCACCCGCTGACAGAAGCCGCCAAGATCCGTGTTTGGTGCAACATCACCCCAGCACATTTGACGCAACACCAACTCGACGCCTAACTAAGGAGGAATCCATGATGACTAACCCGATCACCCAACTGTTCACCCAATTGACGATGCCGCCTGCCAGCATGCCAGCATGCCCACTCACTACGCCGAAGTGTTAGTCGACCAACAAGACCTCACCATCGCCGTGCACCCAGGCCAAGAGGTGTTGGTCAATGTCGGCGACGACTACAGTTATTTTGCCCCGGCAACGTTAGATGGGATCGCCCATATCCACTTGATGCAGCCACTACCCGCGCACTACTTGATCCGCGTAAGCTGTGACTTATTGCCAGCTGCAGTGGTGTTGTACCCTGCCGTTCAGTCCGCTTAGCCAACCAAAGGAGCTTGTCTATGGAAACGACTTATTACCCGCTGAACTTAACTGATGCGATGATGAACGCTTGCTTGGACGCCTTTTGGCAAGGGGAAAAGCCACTACCGGCGCCGACTTATGACGGCATGATCGCCACGCTATTGGCTGATGCCAACGTGCCAACACGCTGGGTCTACTTCGGCCAAGCGCAAGCGGATCACCGCATGTTGGTCGAATTCCCCAACGACGCGACGACATACTTATTTGCCACAGACGCCAATGGTTATTTCGGTTTCGGCGTGCATACTGATGACCCAGACACTGCCATGAGCGAGATCTCAGTCACCGTGATCCAAGAAGGCGACGACGAGCTATGGCAGCAAACGCAACTGGGCTTTCATCCCTTGCAGCTACCTATCGAAGATCGCGCCGATATTTATCACGAGTTGATGTTTGGCGACATCCCCAAAGTCCAACTCGGCGACTTTGACGTGACCTGGCACACCATGGCCAACGGCTTCACAGCATATTTCGGCTACGGCCCAGCGCATGCGACGCTACCACTGCCGGTATGCGAGTGTGCCGGATGCGATCAGCTGCAAGCAGACGACGCCGGATTTGTGGTATTTGGCGCCGAACTGCCAGCTGGACTGGCGCCAGAACTCGCGCTGTTCCTGCAAGCATAATCATAGTAATTAATTTAAATAATCCGTACGATCGGCCTTTGCAACCAGATCGCCGTCACGACAGGAAAAATGGTTGGATCCGTCACTGAAAATCGCCGAAAGAAGCTTGATTCACCGATGTTTGTTCAGGATTTTTCACTTTTTTCGCGAAAATGGCTATAATCGTTTTCGAGAAAGCGGTAGAATATGGATGATCGAGAACGTGATATTATTTATTAATTTTCGACACGTTCCGATCTACCCCCACAACTGCTTCTGAACTTCTCAGCGCATGACCGCTTGCCTCGCCACCAGCCTGACGCCGCCAAGTCGGTCATGTGTTTTTTTCGGCCAAAAATCATTGCCTACTCCACCCAAGCGCGGACGGGAACAGCCGATCGACCTCCGGCACTTCCAAGCCCAACCAACTTCAACAATGCCTCCCATTCCCATCACTGGCACCAATGTGAGTCCCGCGGCGCCAAAACAGCTGAAATTTAGCCAAATCGTTACCACCGAAGCCAATATTTTTCAAAAAAATTTGTAATTTAAATAACTGATACTCAACATAAAACCGGCGAAAACTGGGAAATTATGCCATAGAGGCTGGCAAAGCTCAATTTAACGATGTTATTTTATCAAGAAATATAAATAAAGCGCTTGCATCTATAAATTCATCATGATAAGTTTAAATCATAGAAAAGCAAATTCGGTTTATAACCCATAGATTATGTATCGATAACAACACTAACTCTCACGCAAATCAGCACCTGTGTACCGTTCCCGCTCACCGCCTCTGATCAGACGATAACGCCAACGCGCCAACGCAGATGCTTTTATTTTCCCGTAGATTGTAAGCGTACACATTAGGAAGGACTGATGACGATGAAAATCGACCACGCCGCCACTTACATGAAGACGCGCGACCAACCAAACGCCGTTAGCCGGCTGCCACTTTGTCACTAGCACATATTGCGTTAAGAAAGGATGGATGACCATGACCTTAAATCACGCCGCCTTACACACCAAAGCGAGAGATCAACCTAAGTAACCGACATTCACTTGGTCTCAAGCTCAAGGTGCACCACCCCCGATCATGTTAGCGGGCCTCCGAAGTTTCACTTGGTGGCGCACCTTGACCTTGAGATCAGCCCCCAGCGTTCTCAAGGACTCCCATTTACTTCACGCATCACGCCAACACGTTGATGCGTGCTCTGACTTGAAATCGAGTGAGCTGTTCCCTCACTACCTCCTAAACAGCCACCTCGATTTCAAATCAGAGCCTGCATGAACCAGGCTTGGCCTAGCGTCAAAGGTGATTTTGAAATGAAGTTCTTCTACATATTATGACTGACATTGACATCAATGCCCGATAATACTAACGAAACGTTCGATACGCATATGGAGCTGTCCCGTTTTGCAGGCACTCTTGCTCATATTCGTAGTGATCTAGCGATAAGGTGACGTTGGGCTTAGCCACTTTCCCATGTATCTTGTTAAAGTCCGGCAGTTGCCGACCTTTTGCTATCGGTTGCTTCTGAGGAAACAACAAGCTTTCCAGCCAAATGTCATCCACGTCATCGGTGAATGGCGGACTAATCTGATGCAGTTCAGCTTGCTTGATAACCTCGGAGATCTTGGGACACGAGTTCCCAGTGATCATCGCAATGTCCCGCTGCACGCGCTTAGACATATGCTAATCGTAGTATTCAGGAGGTGTCTTTATTATTGCTCATTTTCTTCGCTGACCTTGGAGAATTTCATCGCCGAGTGGTGTCAAAAAGTTCGCATTATTTGGTAAAGCTAAACGCCATCTTCATCGTCACCAGATCAAAAGCAGTAAATCATCTTTATTTATTATGAAATATCATTCGAAGATATAGCATTAATGTTTTCGATGCTTAAAATTTGTTGTACTGACTGTTTCGTCGTATAATTTTAGCATTCTAAGGAGGTGATAATCAGTCTTAGACAGATCGTTTGCCCACGGCACTGCTTGATGCACCGAGCAATGAGGTAACTTGTTGGCCGGCTAAGCCAACGCATATCCGTATCCTTGCTGGACAATTGGCGCCGACTTGGCGGCGGCTTTTGTCTGCTATTGTCAACATTCAAGGAGGCAGATCTATGGCGAATTCAGAATTACGTTTCGGCACGATCACCGGAACGCTGGTCGATTATCTTCCGGTGACTGGCATTCACGGTGATGGCAGCACCTTTTCCAGCCACTTTCTACAAGTCAAGCTCGATACCATCGACATCGAATCGGCGCAGTGGGAATGGCCACATTTTCACTATGCTTATATGGTGTTGGCCGACTTGCTCAGCGACGCGCCGACGCTAGGCGACCACATCAGCGCTGACGGCGAGCTAGGGTTGACGCATTTTGCCTTGGACGGCAACGGTATGATCACCGCCGCCAAGATCAAAATGTGGTTCCAGCAACTGTCGTTATTTGTCGACAACTGGTCAGAAGTCAACTTGGTGGATGAACAACGCCGCGCGTTTGACGCGCTGACGCAGCGCTTCGCTGACAGTCCTTGGCAAATCGACGAGTGGCTCAACTTGCAAACCGAGTTATTATCCGATTCCAAAGCGTTAGATCAACTGCAAGCGCTGTTGGTGCACACCATTCACCAACGCGATGAAGTTTATGCCAAATCAGCGCCAGTGACCGCGTTGATGCAAGATGCGTCGCGCGTTGACGTGACTCGCGGCGGCTGGTTTGAACCGCTGAGCTTGGGACATTTTGTCTCGGCAGATCACGAGTTGCGCTTGTATGACCCAGATGATCTCACGAAGCTTCATGACAGCTTGTTGGCCCAAAGCGCTGAATTGAACCGCCGGCGCGGCCCTGAAATTATTGCTTAACTGGAACCGCCGCGTCGCCATGGCGCGGTAATACTTATGGTGGGCTGTTTGAAATCATGATGTAAGCGTGTTATATTGCTTGTTGCAATCCCTTACAATTCTGATAGAAAAGAGCTCACCCATGCCAAACACCTTCTTAACCCAGACCCAAGGCCAACTGATCGTTTCTTGCCAAGCCCTACCTGAAGAGCCGCTGCACAGTTCGTTTATCATGGCGCGCATGGCTCGCGCGGTCAAACTTGCTGGCGCCGTGGCGTTGCGCGCCAATTCTGTTGTCGACATTCAAGCGATCCAAGATGAAACCGGCTTGCCGATCATTGGTATCAACAAGCACATTTTCCCAGACGCTGAATCTTACATCACCCCGACGCTTAAAGATATGCGCGCCGTGGCTGCCACCGGCGTACCCGTCGTCGCCGTTGAAGTGACCGGCCGGACGCGTCCGCTTGGCGAGCACTTGGCCGATCAAGTCGCCGCTTTTCGCGAGGAATACCCGGATACCTTGTTGATGGCTGACACCGATACACTGGCCAATGTCCGCGTGGCCGATCAGCTAGGCTTTGATCTGATCGGCACCACCATGCACGGCTACACGCCAGCGTCTTCAGGTGCCAACATCGCCGACGACGATTTCGCCTATTTGAAGGCAGTGCTTGCTGAAACTGTCTGCCCAGTGATTGCAGAAGGCAAGATCGACACCCCAGAAAAGTTGCGCCGCTGCATCGATCTTGGCGCCCATGCCGTTGTCGTTGGCGGCGCCATCACCCGACCGCTGGAAATCGCCAGCCGTTTTTTGGCAGCGTTAGACTAGTTTCTTCTATATAAAAAGGCACCCGATGACATGATCGGCATTTCGATCGTGTTACCAGGTGTCGGCTTATTGATTATTCAACGTTTTCCTTCTATATGCAGTGTGCCCGTCCGCCCAAAGCAACATCGAGCCCGACGAAAAACGGTTGTACGAAAAAAGCCGCGCCATTAACTTTTAGCGAAGTAAGCGCGACTTTGAATTAAGTTTACGCCGAAAAGCTACCGCTCTTATGCGCTGTGCACGGATAACAATTCGAGAGGACACGATGTTGGAAGCATCGTGTCTTGTTGTATGCCCATAGTATATCATGTCGCGATACCCTGTGACAACAAGACCAGAAAGCAGAGTCACCTGAACCTTGAAAGCTTAGAAATCACCATCCAGAACGATTGCAAGAATCGAATTGTCGATTATTTGACTGTGTTTGTTCTACAAATTATTCAATGTTTTCCGACTATATACACCATCTGTCTTGCCATGGTATACTATCAAAAGCACAAAAGCAACGTGCGGTAGCTTTTCGAGTACGAAGGAGGTGGTGCCTATGAGATTTCGTAGGTGTCAACGAATCCGGAAAGGAAAGTCGTATGCAAAACTGGGATGTTTGGGGATCTCTTCTCTTCATCCTCGTCAGTCTTGGTGGTTTTGTAGACCGGTATGGGAATCTGATTCTCCATATCGTTGAAGTCTATCTCAAAGTGGCAGGTCACCTGTCCACCCCAAGTAAGTCCAAGCCTCATCGGACGAGACGAAAAACGGTTGTACGAAAAAAGCCGCGCCATCGCTTTTAGTTGAGTAGGCGCGACTTTAGTAATATAAACGCCGAAAAGCTACCGCTCTTATAGCGCTGTGCACGGATAACAATCCGGGGACACGATGTTGGAAGCATCGTGTCTTTTTGTATGCCCATAGTATATCATGTCGCGATACCCTGTGGCAACAAGACCAAGATGATCCCTCGTGGAATGATCATATACACCAAATTATCGGTTATTTTACTATTTTCATCTTATAAATTATTCAATGTTTACCGCCTATATACAGTATCTGTCTTGCCATGGTATACTATCAAAAGCACAAAAGCAACGTGCGGTAGCTTTTCGAGTACGAAGGAGGTGGTGCCTATGAGATCTCATGGGTGTCAACGAGTCCGGAAAGGAAAGTCGTATGCAAAACTGGGATGTCTGGGGATCCGTCCTCTTCATCCTCGTCTCACTTGGTGGTTTTTTAGGCCAGCATGGGGATCTTATTCTCCATGTGATTGAAGTCTATCTTAAAGTGGCAGATCATTTGTCCACCCCAAGCAAGCCCACGAAACAACGGGCCAGACGAAAAACGGTTGTACGAAAAAAGCCGCGCCATCGCTTTTAGCCAAGTAGACGCGACTTTGTAACAAGTATTTAACGCCGAAAAGCTACCGCTCTTATAGCGCTGTGCACGGATAACTATCCGGGAGGGCACGATGTTCCAGCATCGTGCCTTTTTGTATGCCCATAGTATATCATGTCGCGATACCCTGTGACAACAAGACCAGGATACAACGTCACCTGAACCTTGAAAGCTTAGAAATCACCCATCCAGAACGACTGCAAGCATCGAATTATCGATTATTTGACTGTGTTTGTTTTACAAATTATTCAATGTTTTCCGGCTGTATACATTGTCTGTCTTGCCATGGTATACTGGCAAAAGCACAAAAGCAACGTGCGGTAGCTTTTCGAGTACGAAGGAGGTGGTGCCTATGAGATTTCGTAGGTGTCAACAAATCCGGAAAGGAAAGTCGTATGCAAAACTGGGATGTATGGGGTTCCGTCCTCTTCATCCTCGTCTCACTTGGTGGTTTTGTAGACCGATATGGGGATCTCATCCTCCATATCATCGAGGTCTATCTCAAAGTGGCAGGTCACCTGTCCACCCCAAGCAAGTCCAAGCCTCTGAAGGCGGCGAAGCGAATTGCCCAACTCGGCGATCTTTTTTACCCCATTCGGTGCTAAAATTGACACCACTCGGCGAAAGAATTGACCAAGAATTTCAAAAGTGGCATCGCTGAGCGTTTTCAGCG
>NZ_BAAFZI010000064.1:0-10629 GCF_045862175.1 Lacticaseibacillus salsurae
GGTCTGGTAACTTGAGGCACTGATTGGCAAGTTGCCTAAAGTTGATACGATGAAGAAACTCTTGGAACAAAACGAGCCCGGCGTCATTTGAAAGTTGACCGCCGTCGGCGGTCACAGTCACATTGGTATTGCATTGCAGGGATAAGCTGGTTAAAGTTGAGATGGTGTGAAGCCTCGCTTTCGTGATGGTTTTCGTTGACTCAACCTTAGCATATAGGCGCACCCAATGGGTGAAACACCAAAGCAGCGCAGTCCCGTGTGAATCGTGGGATTGCGCTGCTTTTTTGAAATTCTATGAATAATCCAGGGTAATGTACTAGCCCCAATACCTAGATTCTTACTTATTTCATTCATGGTCATGTGATCCTTGTTATCTAAGTAATACTGAACGGCCTGTTCCTTAAATTCCTTGTCATAACTGTGCTTCGTCATTATTTGATCCTCCAATTTACTTCCCTCAATTTTCAAGTCAAGTGCAACGATGATAACGAATCCTTGATAGTGGTCTAGGTTGTTAAGCCATGCGTCGGTAGTAATCGCATGGTCGAAGATAGTTCAGAATACGTCTGGGACGATGGTTCAGTGCTGATTGGACTGCTTGGATCTCAACCAGCGTAACGTCCCTGAGAGACTTTCCCTTCGGGAAGTACTCCCTGAGTAGTCCGTTGGTGTTCTCGTTAGTGCCGCGCTCCCAAGGCGAGTATGGATGAGCAAAATAGATCTGGGTTCCAACGATTTCCGACAGCTTGGCGAACTCGGAACCATTGTCAAACGTGATACTCTCAAACTCCTTGGCACCGTAATCGTTGATCGTGTCCTGCAAGGCTTTAAGGCAGGTGTCCGCATGATAGTCAGGTATCTTAACGATGATTTCAATTCGGCTGTACCGTTCTGTGAGCGTCATCAGCGCTGGCTCATCAGCCGAACGAATACCTTTGACCAAGTCGCCTTCCCAATGTCCCACGCCTGTACGGTCATTCACGGCCGCAGGACGCAGCTCGATTGAGTCGCCGTATATCTTCTTGTTCTTGCGTTTGTGGGCGTTCTTATAGCCTTTGACGCGGCGTCGGAGCTTCTTGGGGAGTGTCATGTTGTCTAGTTCAAGCAGCCCGGCATCGATGTAGCGGTACACGGTAGTCGTTGAAGGGCAAGACTTACCCTGGTCGCGATAGAAGTGTACGAAACTATCAACGCTGTGCACGCGAGGCTTGCGGGTAAGCTCCTTGGTGAGAGCTTTGAAGAACGCACGGCCGGTTTTGAGAAAGGCGTGGTGTCCGGTTCTGTCGCGTTTGCGGTCGTGTATGTCTTGGGCAGTTTCCGCAAGATAGACTTGATGCGAGTGACGCTTCGAGTCGAGCTGAGTTACAGATCCACGCGTGATTTCTCGTGAGATTGTCGCTTTACTGCGATGAAGCTTCTGTGCAATCACGGTCGCGGTGTCACCAGCAGCCTGAAGGGCCTGAATTGTAGCACGGTCGCTAAAACTGAGTTGTTGGTAATGCTTGTGGGTGTTAGTCTGAGAGTGGGTCATGAAGATTCCTGCTTTCTTGTTTAGCTAGCACTAACAAGAATAGGTCTTCATGGCCTTTTTGGTCTAGTCGTCAGGGTGTTGCACTTGAATTGTAAACTGGGGCTCCAATTTACTTCCTTAATTATACTAAATCAGAGTCTCTATTTAACTTGTACACTTTTTATTCTAGGCCCAGACCATAGCGACCAGTGAACCAAGCCGTCCTATCGAAAGATTAAGCCAAGTAATCATATTTGTCATCGCTAGGTTGGCTAACGATAATGTTATCCAAGTGGCAAAGATGTTAGTTGGCCGTAAGCCAGCAAGGGTGATCAGTGTCAGTAACTCAACCGTTGCCGCAGCGATTGCGGTACCGTTGATCATAACAGCTTTACTTGCCCACCAATCAACGATCCGTTTGGGCTTTCTTCTTGGTGTGACTGTATCAAGCAACATGTTTAAGACCATGCCGTTAACGTATAAAGCAACACCGGCCATATAAGGCATCATTGCTGTACCGTTATTTGGTACTGAATCGCGATTGTGATCGGTGACCTTGGTCGGGCTGGCGATCATGTGTGCTGTAGCGCTTGTAAAGTGTAATTTCGGCAGTTTCTTAGTTCCGTTAGATAGGCTAGTAGAGAGCTGCTGATTACCTTTAGAAAGTGTCGTAATACTATCGGTAAGCTGGTTATCTGCGGTAGAAAGTTTTTGTCCGCCTGCGAGCAATTTCTGAGCACCTGCGGATAGCTGCTGATTACCGCTGATAAGAGTTTGCCCACTAGCGGATAATGTTTCCAGTCCGGCGTTCAATTTCTTTGCGCCAGCGTCAAGGCGATTGATCCCGCTATTTAGTGCGGCTGAACCAGTGGCTAGAGAAACGGCACCTGGCGCAAGCTGGGTTTCAACGGCGCTTGATAACCGGACATTACCTTGTGCAAGTTGGCTTGCAGCGTTAGTTAACTGGGATAAGGCGCTGCTGGCTGTACTTGCTATTTGATTTTGACGGCTTGCAGCGGTTTGCAGTGAGTTCAGAGCACTTTGCAGTTTATTCAGAAGGGGTCCCAAGGCAGCTTGCTGGCGATTGTTGCTGGCTGTATAAGTGTTGGTCACTGCATCCGTTAAGGCCTTCATTTGATTGGGTGTCAGGTTGAGCTCGGTGGCTGCTTTGGCAACATTTTCGCTGGTAGCAGTACTGTTTTGACTGGCTGCTGACTGCATTTGGTTAATGGCAGTTTGGGTTGCTTGAATGAGGGCTGCGAGTTGCGCTAAGTTGTTTGTGCCGGCTAGCTCGCTTTGATTGACTTGTGTGGCAAATGCCGAAAGCGATTGACTAAATGCTTGGCTTTTTACGCGCTTACTATTGCCGCTCGTAAACACGTGTGCTATATTAGCTGAGTAAACGTTTACATGGAGGCCGAATATGCCAACGATTAAAGATATTGCTACGATGACAGGTGTATCGATCGCAACTGTTTCACGCGTACTTAACAACCAAGGGGGGTACAGCGAAGAGACCAGAGAAAAAATCGAGAGCGCGGCTCGTGAAATTAATTACTATCGCAACGAAATGGCGGCAAGCTTGAAGAAGAGTTCAGCTCGAATTATCGGCTTAATCATGCCCAACGCTCCTACACTTTTTTACGGTGATATTGTGGAAGGAATCGAAACTGTCGCGAGCCGTAATAATTATAGCGTAATTATTACGCACGCAGGTGAAGACGGAACAAATTTGATGGACTGTGTCAGCTTAATGGCGGAACGTCGGGTCGAAGGACTCATCATTGCTTCGATATCGTTGGATGAGGCGGTAGAAAATCAAATTCAAAATTTGGCATTTCCAGTTGTTCTCGTCTCAACGAAGAGTAATAGTGGGATTCCTTATATCAAGGTGGATGATCAGACTGCTGCTTATGACGCAACCACCTACCTAATTAAACACGGACACCGTGCGGTTGCGATTGCAGGTCCTAATATGCAAGACACAATAGCAGGCTTGCCACGGGTGGCGGGTTATCGCCAAGCAATGCTGGATCACAATCTACCAGTTGAATCCGAGTGGATTCATTCTGGAACCTTTTCTTTCGAGTCCGGAATTGAGGCAATGCACGCGTTCTTTCGACTCGTGCATCGGCCGGATGCAGTTTTTGCAGTTTCTGATGATACTGCACTAGGAATTATGAACACGGCAGGGGATCTAGGATTACGTGTGCCAGACGATATTGCTGTGATTGGGTACGATAATACGCGCGTTGCTGAAATGGCAAATCCAGCGTTGACAGTGGTCAGTCAACCTTTTTTCCAAATGGGCGCCAAGGCCGTTCAGAAGCTCACGACAGCAATCGACTCTGGACAGGTGATTGAGTCGGAAATTTTAAAGCATCGTATTTTTGAACGACGATCAGTATAGGAAATTTTTTTAGCATCAACGTAAACGTTTACGCTGATGGAAAATTAAAACATGTGAATTGCAGGGGGAGAACAGTGATGAAGATTAATGCAAAGATAATTGCTTCAACGATATTACTATGCGCAGTACCTCTATTATTAACCGCATGCATGAGCAAAGGCGAGTCGAGTTCTGATAAAGATAACGTTGCGGCTACTGTCGCAGAAAAGAAGCCATTCGCAAAGTACAAGAATACTGTTAAGTATACTGTAGGTAAATCAATTCCTGGTGCACCGAAATTACCTAAAGGTGATAGTTACGAAAATAATGTCTATACCCGTTACATTAAGAAGAATCTGAACGCGGTCAGTGTTGATAAGTTTGAGGCTGAAAACGGCGATAACTACGATCGGAAAGTTGCTATGGCGATCTCAACGGGTGACCTACCTGACATTATGGCAGTCAATCAAAGCCAGCTTCAGCAGTTAGTAGACAATGACCTGATTCAAGATTTGTCTTCGGTATACAAGACCAGCACCACTAAGTCGATCAAGAAGATGTATGACTCATATGGGGGTCGGCCACTGAAGCAGGCGACCTTCAACGGTAAGCTAATGGCGCTGCCGACCACACAGACCAACAACCTCCCAACTATGTTGTGGGTACGCAAGGACTGGATGGATAAGTTGGGGCTTGCGGAACCAAAGACTATCGATGATGTTGAAAATATCCTTGAACAGTTCGTGACTAAGGATCCTGGCAATAATGGTGCAGGCAAGACAATTGGTCTGGGCCTGTCCAAGACGGTTGGGGGCAGTTATGCCTCTCTGTTCCAAGCTGATGATGTGATGTCCAAGTTTAATTCCTTCCCACGCCAGTGGATTAAGCAAGACGGCAAGGTCGTCTATGGATCCACAACGCCAGAAACCAAGAAGGCGCTGGGTTACCTGCAAGGCTGGTTCAAGAAGGGCTTGATTGATCCGCAGATGAGCGTACGAGACAAGATTGAATCTATCATTACCAGCGGTCAATGTGGTGCTTTCTTTGGTCCGTGGTGGTCTGGGGACTATCCGCTGACTGATGCCTACAAGAATAACCCGAAGGCTGACTGGCAACCGTATGTCATCACCGACAAAGACGGTAAGGTCAAAGCGTACACTCAGAACACAGCAGGGTCATACTTCGTTGTCCGCAAAGGGTTCAAGCACCCGGAACTCCTAGCGAAAATTGCTAGTCTTTTGAATGATAAGCTGGTTTATAAGGATTACGCATACAAGCCAATCGTTAACTATGGTCTGAAGGGTTACGATGGCGGTAAGCCAGTTGATCTACTGATTAACTACGCGACAGCAACGACCGACATGCATGATAACATCATGAAAGCAGTTAACGGAAAGAAAGATCCTAAGACGCTGATTCTGGACGACTACCAGAACTATAAGAAGATCAAGGCCTATAATGCAGACCCTGCTAACGCTGATAACAATGCTTGGAGTGGCCATATCACCCGCGATGTCTCTACGGGTAAGATGAAAGATACGTTGTCCAAAATTGAAGAAGTTCACCCTGTCTTCTTTGGCCAAACCCCAACCATGAAACAGAAGTGGGCTAACTTGAACAAGATGGAAGATGCCACCTTCTTGAAGATTGTGACGAACCAAGAAAGTGTTGATAAGTTCGATGACTTTGTTAAGAGCTGGCACAAACTCGGTGGCGATGAAATCACCAAAGAGGTCAAACAGGAGATCAAGTCACAGAACTAGTGCTGTGCACGAGTCACAACGCTAGGCAGAAGGGGAGAGACAATGCAATTAGCACGCACTCAAAAAAAGCAACACAAAGACTCCCAACTCATGTATCACCTCATGATGCTCCCGGGAATGCTGTTCCTGCTAGTATTTAGCTTCGTGCCAATGGCGGGGATCGTAATGGCTTTTCAAAATTACATCCCAGCAAAAGGCATCCTTGGCTCTGACTGGGTTGGTCTCGCCAATTTTAAGTATATGTTCCAGATCCCAGACAGCATGCAGATTCTCGCAAACACGGTGATTATTGCCGGCTGGAAGATCGTTTTTAACACGATTGTGCCGGTGGTCTTTGCCTTACTGCTGAACGAAATTCGAGTCAACTGGGCTAAGCGAACGATCCAAACTGTCGTTTACCTGCCTAACTTTCTGTCCTGGGTTGTGCTGGCAACGGTGGTCATCAATCTGTTTGACTACCATGGCCCGGTCAATACGTTCCTGCAGACCTTTGGGGTTAAGCCAATCCTATTTATGGGAAGTAATGATTGGTTCCGTCCAATCATGATTGGGTCCGATGTCTGGAAAGGATTTGGTTACGGTTCGATTATTTATCTTGCTGCGCTGACTGGAATCGATCCAGGGCTATATGAAGCAGCTGAGATGGATGGCGCCAGTCGGTGGAGTCAATTACTACATGTGACCCTTCCAGGGATGCTTCCGACCATCATGATGATGACGGCGTTGAACCTGAGCAACATCTTGAATGCCGGGTTCGATCAGATCTTCAATATGTATAACCCAATCGTTTATCAGACTGGCGATATCATCGATACGTATGTTTATCGCGTTGGACTGTTGGGGCAACAATATAGTCTTGGTACGGCGATTGGATTATTGAAGTCCTTGGTTGGTGCCACATTGATGATCTCAGCCAACGAGGCGTCCAAGAAGTTCGCCAACATGCAGATTTTCTAGGAGGTATGCAACGTGAAGAAGCATACGAATAAAGTTGCCAATTTCTTTATTTGGCTGATTGTCTTGGCACTGACCGCCTCTTGCCTGCTCCCACTGGTGAATATGGTTGCAATCTCGTTTAGTGACAGTGCATCGGCGGCGGCAAATCAAGTCGGACTGATTCCAGTTCACTTCAATCTCAGCTCATATCGAATGATTTTAGAGGATCACCAGTTCTGGCTGTCATTCGGGATTTCCATTGAGCGGGTCGTGCTTGGTACGTTAATTAATTTAATCTTGATTGTTTTGATGGCGTATCCGCTATCTAAGAACAAGCGGGACTTCCATGCGCGTAACATTTATATGAACCTGATTATCTTTGCAATGTTATTTAACGGTGGGATGATTCCATCCTTTATCGTGATCAAGAGCTTAGGCCTGATGGATACGATCTGGGCGCTTGTGCTACCAGGGGCAGTGCCAATTTTCAACGTTATTCTGATGATGAACTTCTTCAAAGGTCTACCAAACGCCCTCGAAGAAGCCGCAATCATGGATGGGGCCTCAAAGATGACCGTCTTGTTGAAGATTTACTTACCACTGTCGTTGCCAGGGTTAGCCACGGTGTCACTGTTTGCGATTGTTGGTCATTGGAACGATTACTTCAGTGGGTTGCTTTACATGAACCGTGCGGCGAACTACCCACTGCAGACCTATATTCAGCAGCTCAATATTGATATCACGAAAGTTACAGATGTTTCTCAACTGCACGCATTGACATCGATCTCCAACAAAACGCTAAATGCGGCAAAGATTGTGGTTTCAACGGTACCATTGCTACTGATCTATCCATTCCTGCAGAAGTACTTTGTCACTGGGATGACGATTGGGTCCGTGAAGGAGTAACGGAATGAACTTGGTGAAGCTAACAGATGGGCTGGTTCGTTTTTTCTATCGGTATATGGTCGCGAGTGTGCAATGGATTGTGCTTGGTTGGCCGTACCTGTTTTTCGCATTGGCCTTATCGTATGCACGATCAATGGATGAGATACGGTCACTAGTATTGGTTGCCTTGGCGCTGCTACCATTTGTCCTATCGCCGGCGATGGTCGCAGTGTTTCGTACCCTGGCTACCTTCAGTGAAGCGGATGAGTCGGTACCGAATCATATTTGGCAACGTAGCTGGCGAACAGTACGGCAGAGCTATCGGATGACGGTCAAGGTGAGTGCTGTGGCAGCAGTGATGCTTGCAGTAGTGTTGAATGCGGCCCTATATTACAGTCACCATTCAGTATTCTTGATGGGAGTTCACTTGCTGTTATGCGTTCTGGTCTGCGTTGCCTACCTGATGAGTTTAACCTTTGTGACGCTGCGAGAGCAGACGTGGCAAGACTATCTCAAAAATGGAGTCTTGATGACGCTCAGTAACGGGATTATCGCATTGCTTGTTGGTGGTGGTGCGGCCGTACTTCTGGTGGTGAGTTTTCACACACCAATGTTTCCGCTTGTGTGCCTTGCCGGTCCTAGCCTCGTTGGCGCCTGGGTCTACCATGTTTACGTGAAGACTTTGGCGCGGGCGGTGCTCACAAAGCAGTGATGAGGGTTGATATGACAATCAAAGCGATAACGACAGCCGATCAGACGGTTCACATCGACTTTACGACGCACCCCGCCGTTAGCTTGCAGATTTTTTCCGCGCAGATCATTCGGGTCTGTGCACCCGAGGCGTTACCTTTGACGTCTCATGCGGTGATTGCAACGCCAAGTCAGGCGCCGTTCACCGTTGATCGTGACAATGCTGGCGGCGTGCGCCTTCAGACGTCAGCATTGCACTTACATATTGATGCTTCAGGGCATGTCGATGTGTATGACGCGAATGACCTGGCGCTCGTGCTCGATTATCGCGGGCAACGGGTTCCGTTGAACCTAGATCTGCCAGAAGACAGCCATTCCGTCCTAGAGGAAGAAGGCCATGCAGGACGTGATAGTGCCGTCAATACGGTATCGTCTCAGGTCATTAAGGCGCTTTCTCCGGACGAACATTTTTATGGCTTAGGCGATAAAACCGGGTTTATCGATAAGCGCGGCTACGAGTACGACAACTGGAACACGGATGACGCATCACCGCATCTGGAGCATTACACCAAGCTGTATAAGTCCGTGCCAATTCTGTACGGCCTGCGCGAGGGCCGGCCATATGGCTTGCTCTTCGACAATGCGGCCCGGAGTCACCTTGACCTCGGGAAGGAGAACCCGGGGTATTACTACTATTCCGTGGCGGAGGGGCCGCTGGATTACTATGTGATCGGTGGACCGACGCTGGCCAGTGTGGTTCAGCAGTATACCCAGCTGACCGGTCCAACCCCGCTACCGCAGCGCTGGACGCTGGGCTATCAGCAGTCGCGGTTCGGCTGGCAAGACGCCGCTGAAGTGAGTGAGATTGCAGCCACCATGCGGCGGTATCACCTGCCTTGTGATGTGTTGCATCTGGACATTGACTACATGGCCGGTTATCGGGTGTTCACCTGGAACTCAACCCGCTATCCGCAGCCGGCAGCGTTTGTTAAGGCGCTCCATCAGCAGGGCTTCAAGCTCGTGACGATCATTGATCCAGGTGTTAAAGCCGAACCGGGTTACTCGGTTTATGACGATGGAATCGGTCACGATTATTTTGTCAAAATGCCGGCGGGGCAAGTGTACACGAACCGCGTCTGGCCAGGGCAAGCGGTTTATCCTGACTTTGGTGCGCCTTGGGTGCGCCAGTGGTGGGGAGACTACCATGCCCGCTTGACTGCCATCGGGGTGGACGGCATCTGGAACGATATGAACGAGCCGGCTGGATTCGATGGACCGCTGCCGGATGACTTGGTGTTTACCGATGAGACGAAGCCAAGCACCCACGCGAAGATGCACAATCTATTTGGCCATAACATGTCGCGGGCCACATACGCCGGTTTGCAGCAGCAAACTGGCCGGCGCCCGTTCGTGATCACGCGGGCCGCCTATGCGGGCACGCAGCGCTATGCGACGGTGTGGGCAGGGGACAACCAGAGCCTCTGGGTGCACCTTCAGATGATGGTGCCGCAGCTGTGCAACTTGGCGCTGAGTGGGTTCAGCTTCGCTGGCACCGATATCGGCGGCTTCGGGGCGGATACGACACCAGAGCTGCTGATTCGGTGGATCGAAGGGGCAATCTTCAGTCCGTTGTTGCGCAACCACAGCGCTATGGGGAATCGGCGGCAGGAACCCTGGGTCTTCGGCGAGCCAACGCTGTCGATCTATCGCAAGTATCTGGAATTGCGGTACCGCTTGATCCCGTACCTGTACGATCTGTTTGCCGCCGGTGAGCAGACCGGAGCACCGGTGATGCGGCCGCTAGTGTATGCCTTCGATCAAGACCCAGCCGTGGTCGAGATCGGCGACCAGTATATGGTCGGTGATGCGCTAATGGTCGCCCCGGTGCTGGAGAAGGGTAAAACCAGCCGCCTGGTTTATTTACCGGCGGGGGAGTGGATCGATTTTTGGACCGGTGAGCACTTGGCCGGCGGTCAGGAGATCCGAGTCGAAGTTCCACTTGATGCGTTACCGCTCTTCGGCCGAGTGGGGACAATGGTACCGATGGGGCCGAAGCAGGAGTATCTGACCGACGCGCCAGATCAGGAGATGGACTTTCGGTGTTTTGGCGATCATGGGACGTACCGCCACTATCAAGATGACGGTAGCAGCTTCGCCTACCGTGATGGCGCGTATAACCTCTACCAGATTACTGTGTCTGCAGGGGTTGCGGCGGTAACGGTCACCCATGCCGGGGATGCGGTAGCGTTCTACCGTGAGATCCGGGTACGTGTTGGTCATATTCAGCAAAAATTCGTTTTGGATAAACAGCAATACTGCGCATTGAATAAGGTAACGTCTAAAGTTCTATGAAACCAAGTCCAAAACCGGATGTTCAAGGAGGGGGCGACCGTTATTGTATTGGATCGATGTTTGGTAGTCCAGCGAGCTTAACTCATTCGTTGCTTCCTACTGGA
>NZ_BAAFZI010000065.1:0-10315 GCF_045862175.1 Lacticaseibacillus salsurae
AGCGCGCTCGAGCTCAGCGACGAGCTGCCAAGGTAGTCGTAGCCAGCTAACTCAACTCATCAAAGATAACAGTTCATCTCACGGTGTCGTGCCATGGGGTGGCTAACTTGTTCTTGCAATTTGCGGGCTCAAGAAAGTGCAATATGACACCGTCAAATCAACAAAGACCGTTTCAAAAACTGGAACAATTACGCAGTCTGGTCGTCATGATGGGTTATATTCAGCCCCTTATTACACTGATGCCATGTCAATTTTAGCCAACACCAATGCGACGCACTTCAATGGTCAGTCGGTAAAAGTATTGGCACAAGCAATCACTTCGCGCAGTAGTGCTGCCGGCAACACCTTTGATAAGATTCAACTTAGCAATGGCAAGCAGTATTGGATCGATGCACGTGGCATTACCCTTAACTAACTGAACAGATCATGAAATGAGGTCATCCATCGTGATGGCCTTTTTTCACGGCGCGAATGAGGGGAAAAGTTACCTCATCAGCTGTCGGAATCTTCAGAAAATGTAACGCTTCGAGTGAAACCGAGATAATGACTAAGGTTTCCGGTATAATAAGCGCAGCGCGAGGGTATCGCTATGGAGGGGGTACGTGCCCTTGTGGTATAATTCGTCTGTGTGTCGCAAGACACCAGACGACAACGTTTGAGAGGGATAGATTATGAAACAAAAAGCTGAGTGGATCGGGCTAAGGCGTTACGCCACAATTATTGGTGACGTAGTGCTGTTTAACCTCAGCGTCCTACTAGCATTCTATTTACGTTTTGGGAGTGTTGTACCAGATCGTAATTTCTATACTTACCAACACTCTGCACTGGCAATTTCCGTCGTTTTTTTGGTGGTAAATTTCTTGCTTGGTGTATATATTTTCTATAACCGACGGGTCAGTGATATTATCTTTAACACGATTTTGGGCCAGTTCATCACCATTTTGGCCTTGATGATGATCACATTTATGGGCCGGTTATTTGCATTTCCACGTTCCGTGCTCGGCTATTCCTTGATCATCAGCATTATCGTGTTAGGGATTTGGCGTGTCTTGATCTATTACATGTACATTCATTTCACGAATTCACGACGAGTCGCCGTATTGTCCTATGAAGACGAATTACCTGCTATCATTCAGAATTTTGATTCTGCTAAAAACAATAAACATAAAGTTACCCATGTCATTACGGGCAATTTCATTGAAAACACCAAGAAAGTGTTGCCGGATGTCGACATTTTCTATCTCACCAATAGCCTTTCCGATGACGAGCGGCGTTCAGTGATCGATTTGGTCATCAAGCAGGAAAAAGAAGTGCTACTGCCGTCAACGTTTGATAACTTGTTGATGCTCAATCCTAGTTTGATGAATTTTGAAGATGAATCCGTGATGGGGATGTCCCAATTCCGCATCTCACCAGAAAATGCCTTCATGAAGCGGGTATTTGATATCGTCGTTTCATTTTTGATGCTGATCGTGGCGTCACCCTTTATGCTGGTGACCGCAATTTTAGTTAAGGTAACGTCACCGGGTCCGATCATTTATAAACAAACTCGAATCACGATGAATCAACGCGAGTTCAGTATTTACAAGTTTCGGACGATGCGCAATGACGCTGAGGCAAAGTCGGGCCCTCAATTAGCAACGACCAATGATGCGCGGATCACCAGTGTTGGTAAATACCTGCGTAAATTCCGACTCGATGAATTGCCACAGATCTTTAATGTCTTTAAAGGTGACATGTCCATTGTTGGGCCTCGCCCAGAGCGGCCATTTTTCGTTGATCAATTTAATGAAGAAGAACCCCATTACTATTTGCGTCACAATGTGCGGGCCGGAATCACCGGCTATGCGCAAGTTTATGGGAAGTATGCTTCCGATTATCGAAGCAAATTGAAATTCGACTTGCTTTATATCAAGTGCTACAGCTTATTCTTGGATGCTAAGATCTTATTGCAAACCGTTAAGATTTTGTTTGATAAGATGTCGTCGGCTGGCGTTGACGAAGAAGAAGAGCCAAGCTATAAGAAGCTCCATGAAATCGTTTCTGAAAATGATATTCAACATTTGAAATAACTGGAGGAATTATGAAACTTGTGATGAACGGGAAACAGATTTCCCATGCTTTTAAAAAGAACTTCTTATTAGTTGTCGTGTTAGCAGTTTTGGGTCTTGCAGCTGGTTGGGGTGCGGCGAAGTTCTTAGTGACGCCGCAATATGAATCGGATACGTCAATCGTGGTGAACCCAGAACCCAAGTCTGAAAAAGATAGTTTAGCGGATGCTTTGACTCAAAATCAGGCCGACACTCAAATGTTAAACACCTATAAAGATCTGTTTACCCAACAGTCGATTTTAGATTCTGTGATGTCATCATTAAAGAAGCAAGGCAAAATCAAAGGCAATGTGTCAAACTTGGCAAACGACATTACGGTTACCAATAATGGTGGGTCACGCGTATTTACCATTGCGGTTAAAACCAACCATGCCCAATTGTCTGCAGATGTGGCCAATGAGTTAGTCGCGGCTTTCAAAGTCCGGGTGAAATCGATGGTTTCAAACTCTAAACCAATTACGGTTGCCTCCAAGGCCATTCCTGATAAAACGCCAAAGAGTCGGGTCAAGACTTTTGCATTAGGTGGTGCAGTGTTGGGCTTAGTGGTCGGATTTTACATCGTGACGGCGCGTGAATTGTTTGATCCACGGATCGCCAATTTAGGTTACTTCAAGAAACAACATGTGGCCGTATTAGGCACTGTCACCAACTTTAAGTAGTAATATGAAGACTTTTGAGGAGTGAATCATGACAACAAACGAATATTTGCAAGCTGACCTAAAAGCAGTCGATCAATTTCGAGCGATTCGTAATCAGTTTTATCTTAAAATGCGCCAGTCACAACTGAAAACACTACTGATTTCTTCCCCAATCGACGGGATCGGGAAAACGACAGTTGCGATCAACTTGGCAGCGAGTTTTGCAGCCAATGGCACTAAAGTGTTATTAGTGGATGCAAATTTCACGCGGCCAATGCTTGCCGACGCGTTTGGTCTACAAACACCTGGGTTGGCTGAAGCCCTCGACGGGGAAAAGGCCGTTATCGATTTGGTTCAATCAACCGATATTGCCAATCTTGATGTGTTGACGACTGGTGCAGCACCAGAAGATGCGTCTGCAGTTTTTGTCAGTCAAGCATTTGAAGCAGCGCTTGCCCAATTGAAGCAGCAATACGATATCGTGATTTTTGATGGCGATACGATTTTGGATCATGCTGATGTGGAAGCTTTGGCATTATTATGCGATTTCACTGTTTTGGTAGTGGCACATAAGGCAGTTAAACGAGAAGCTTTTGCTGATGTCCAAGCAACTTTGGCCAAACTCGATGATGTGGAATATGGTGTGGTATATAACCAAGCGCCGGCCAAGCGGACTGATTACGACTTTTAATTGGTAAGGAGAACATTTTGACGGTAATCAAAGATCTTTCCAAAGCAACGCCAGAACAAATGCACACCTTGCAACAAAAAGAACTTGAAATTTTGAAGTATCTCAAATCGATTTGTGAGCAACATGATTTGAAGTTTTGGTTAGCTGGGGGCAGTTGCATTGGGGCGTTGCGGCATCACGGTTTCGTGCCGTGGGATGACGATGTCGACGTGTTTATGATGCGTGAAGACTATGAGAAGTTGTCTGCCAACTGGCAGCAATACACGACTAATCCTCAATATGAGTTGTGTCGCTCAGATGCCACACATAATTATCGGCATGGCGCGATGACGTTAAATGATAGTCAAACGACCTTCATCAACTTTCGGACTGCAGATCAAGATGTCAACCAAGGCATTGCCATTGACATCTTACCGATGGATCGTTTGGCACCATCCAAATTGGCGAGTTTGAAACAACGCCTCAATGCGGTGATTTTTTCGATTTATATCAATCAGCGGCTGCCGGATCACCAAGGGAAGGCTTTGCGTTATTTGACCGGATTACCGTTATCACTTGTTCGCAGTGAAAAAGCGCGCTATCGGATGTGGAAACATGCTGAAAATCAAATGATCAAGCCTTCATTTGGTTCATCGACGGTCGCCATTGAGTTGGTGACAGGGTTAAAAGCCTTGCGTCGGCCATTACCAGCACGCTGGTTTGAAAAAACGGTGATGATGCCGTTTGAAGATACTGAAATGCCTGTGCCGATCGGTTATGATGATTATTTGTCGTTGATTTTTGGCGACTATATGAGCTTTCCACCCAAAGCTGATCAGCAGGCGAAGCATCATACCGTCATTATTGATACTGAACGTTCTTATCGTGAGTATCGCGGCAAGTATTATTTAGTGGAGGATTAATCATGGACTATGTGGTGATTTTTGCTGGTGGCGTTGGCCGCCGGATGAACAATGGCGCCTTACCAAAACAATTTTTGGAGGTCCATGGTAAACCGATCATTATTTACACCTTGGAAAAGTTTGAGCGTGATCAAAATATTGACGGGATCGTGGTGGTTTGTGTTGCCGGATGGGAAGCATACCTTGAAGACAAGATTGCACGCTTCGGTTTAAAAAAGGTCAAAAAAGTGCTCACCGGTGGCAAAGAGTCAAGTGATTCCCAATATATCGGGGTCAAGTACGTCTACGAAGAACTCCCACATGATGAAAACACTGCCGTTTTGTTGCACGATGGTGTGCGGCCATTGATCGATCAAGATACGATTGATCGCAACATTGCGATGGTTCATGAAAAAGGTACTGCAATTACCGTGGTTCCTGCCATTGAAACCATTGGTGTCGGTCAAAAAGCCGGGCAATTGGATCGCTTTGTTGACCGCTCAAAGTGTGTCCTAGCTCGCGCGCCGCAAAGTTATCGCTTGGAAGTGTTGCACGATACGTTTGAGCGCGCTCATGCTGAAAAGCGCAATGATTTTATCGATTCAGCAACGATGATGCAGCACTATGGTTATCAGTTGTATACCGTCATGGGGAGTACAGATAACATTAAGGTGACGACGCCCACTGATTTTTATATTTTCCGGGCTATTTTAGATGCCCAAGAGAATTCTCAAATCTTTGGAGGTCAAGCCTAATGTCGTTAAAGCTTGAGCCAATCTTAGCCTCGGACCTTAAAAGCCTCGTTGATGAGCATGCCGATTTATACCAGCATTATGCCGGTAAAACGGTTTTGGTCACCGGTGCCACGGGCTTGATCGGTCACGTTTTAATTCTCGCAATGTTGACCGCCAATGAGCTTTTGCATACCAATATCCATATTTTGGGTGTGGCCAGAAATTCTCAAAAAGCTGATCGGATCTTTGGCAAGCTGGTTGAACGCGACGATTTTGAGCTGATTTTTCAAGAAATTTCAGCCCCGATCCAAACGTCTCAAACTTTGGATTTTATGTTTCATACTGCGGCTGTGACGACCTCTAAGCTTTTGATTGAAAAACCAGTGGAAGCTTATGTGGCGCAATTCGAGGGGATGAACAACGTCCTAAAACGGGCCCAAGCCGATCAAGCACGCGTCGTTTACTTGTCATCGATGGAAATTTATGGGCAACCGTTTGTTGATCATCGTGCGACTGAATCGGATGTCGGCTACGTTGATCCTTTGGTTGTCCGTAATGGTTATCCTGAATCCAAGCGGAGCAATGAATTTTTGGCGAGTGCTTATAGTCATGAATTTGGGGTGTCTGTGGTCAACGCGCGCCTGGCACAAACCTTTGGTCCAGGCGTCAGTGCCGATGATACTCGGGTATTCGCTCAATTTGCTCGCAGTGCCGTTGCTGGCGAACCGTTAGTGTTACATACTGATGGCAGTTCCATGGGCAACTATTGTTATTTACGTGACACCATCGCCGCGTTGTTGTTATTAGGCGTCAAAGGGCGTAGTGGTGAAAGTTACAATGTGGTCAACGAAGCCAATACGGTATCGATCAAAGGGCTGGCTGAATTGGTTGCCACTCATTTTGGTACTGGTGAAGTGGTGATCGATATTCCTGATCAAGACATGGGCTACGCACCAAAAGTGCAGTTGCGCTTAAGTGGCCAAAAGCTCATGCAACTCGGTTGGCAGCCAACTGCTGATTTAGTTGAAATGTTTACACGCACGCTAAAAAGTTGGGGGATTAACAAGCAATGATACCTGAAAAACCCACTGTAGTCGTCTTACTTTCAACCTATAATGGCGCCAAGTTTGTCGTTGAGCAGGTCAAAAGCATTTTGGCCCAAACAGGGGTCAATGTGTTGCTTCGCATTCGCGATGATGGTTCCAAAGATGACACGATTTCGTTGTTGAGCCAGTTTGCTGACCTAGAAAACGTTGTGATCACCCAAGGCAAGAATGTTGGCTGGAAGAAAAGTTTCACCCATTTGATGGCGACGGCGCCTTTCATCAAAGGGGCTTATTATGCGTTTTCAGATCAAGATGATTTGTGGCATGAAGAAAAACTCATGGCGGCAGTTGATATGTTGGCCAAGCAAGCTGGCCCTGCGGTTTATCACGGGAATGTTGCGATCATGGATGGCGATTTGAATTTCTTAGGCAATCGTTTTGGCGCTGATTTTCACCCAACGGCTCATTTTCCGGAAAGCTTTCTGGATGGCTTCGGCGTTGGTGCGACCATGGTCTTTAACGCAGAGATTTTGGCCTTAGTGCAGCAATATGAACCCAAGCAAGCGACTAATCATGATGCCTTAGTCATGGCACTTGGGAACATGTTCGGCACCGTCGTTTATGATCCTGATGCGCATATTTCGTATCGGCGTCATGCAGGCACTGCGACTGGGTTTGGTGGGGATGCCAGTGCGATCAAACCGACGTTGATGGATCGTTATCGCCGTTATCAACGTGGACCCAAACATCAATTTTCGATTCGAGCCCAAGAATTGTTAGCAGGCTATGAGCCTCAAATGTCGTCAGCTCAGCGCAAAGTCTTAAACGATATTGCCAATTATCAAACAAACTTGGCGGCGAAACTGCGGTTGATTTTTGATCCGCGCTTTAAAGCAACCGGGGCTCGAAAGACGTTACAAATCAAGTATCGGGTTTTATGCAATACGCTGTAACCCAAATGGTTGGAGGATATAGATGATTTCCTTAACACTACTGGTGATTTTATTGTGGCTGGGTACGTTTACCAGAGACAATGAAATAGCTAATGTCGTCGCCTTTGTCGGGCTAGGATTACTAGTTGGTGCGGCTGGGCCAAAGACGACGGATTATGCCACTTATGAAACTTATTATCACCAAGTAGGCACAGGAACGGCTTATTTTGAACGTGGTTATACCGCCTTGGAACAACTTTTTTCAAACTGGGGCTTTAGCTACGCCGATTTTCGCCTTGCATTGGCACTATTGGCGACGGTTTTCTTATATATTGGGGTCCGTCGCTTTACGCACAACATGCTTTTCTTCGCGATTGCGTATTATTGTTCGGTATTATTTCTGGATGTGATCCAGATTCGGAACTATGTGGCCATCAGTTTAGTGATTTTTGCGGTTTCGTTCTTGAAAAAAGTCACCTGGTGGAGTGTCCCGGTTGCGTTAATCGGCTGTTTGGCTGCTGCCCAATTTCACACGATCGGCTATGTGTTCCTGCCTGTCATTGTGCTACGGGTGTTACCAAAACGTTGGTTTAAACCTGTTATGATCGGTTTAGGCGTCTTGGTCATTTTGGCGATGATGATCACGGTTGTCGTCGGTGCCAATTATGTTTCTGCAGTATTAGGGAAGATTGCTGGCTTATTGACGTCGCGCGCCAATTTAGCGGCCCGGATCACGTCGATGTACACGGATCGCACCAGCTTATTTCGGGTTGTCGGGTTATCGTTTGCTGCTTTTTCAGGGGTCACATTTGCGTACTTCTTGGATCGGATCGGGCATTTTGAAGGTGAAGCTCGCGAAACCTTCAATACGCTACTTGCCGGGTTTATGATTTCGTTTTATGCGCTTCCGGCTGATTTCTTGGCTTACGACTATTCTCGCATTCAGCGCAATGGTTTTTTGTTTTTGATCATCCTGGCGGCGTATTTCTTTGAAATCCATCCGCAATTGCGCTTTAAACTGAAAATCCATGCGATGACGTTTTTTGTGATGGTCACAGTGACATACTTCTTCTTTACTTGTTACTTATGGCGGGTCACCGACATGATTCCCTATTTACTTTTGCGCTAGGAGGACACAATGACGCAAACCGGCAAGATCGTGATTTGTATGGCAACCTACAACGGGGCTCGTTTTTTGCGAGCACAGTTGGATTCGTTCATTCATCAACAATTTACCAATTGGCAGCTTTTGGTTCATGATGATGGGTCGACCGATCAAACCCTGGCAATTTTGTCAGAATACGCTGATCGCGATCAGCGTATTACCGTGTTGCCGACTCTGCCACACATGGGGGTCATTAAAGGCTTTTTAGGCATGCTTGCGCCTGCTGAGGCAGATTACTATATGTTTTCTGATCAAGACGATGTGTGGGAAGCCGATAAATTATCGACGATGATCGAGGCAGCGGCAGCATATCCGGTCGATCAGCCGTTGCTTATGCATTGCGATGTCTCACAAATTGACGCAAATGGCGATGCGATGCCTGAGGCTCACTGGAATTTATTTGAAGCCAGTGATTTTGGTTCGTACTTGTTAAATAATAATGTCATTGGGTGTACGACTTTGTTTAACCGCAAAGCGCGGGATTTGGTTCAAGCCAAAATCACTGAGATCGATCCTGACCGTTTGTTTATGCATGATTGGTTGATTGCCTTGATTGCCAGTGGCTTGGGCTCCGTTGTGCACTTAAAACAACCGTTGGTGGCCTACCGTCAACATGAAAATAATGTGGTCGGTGCCAGTTCGCGAAAACATCTCGTTAAACGCCTTTATGAACGCCTGACCCTCAAGAAAAAGCTCAAAATTTGGTTGATTCTACAACAGGCTGAACAGTTTACCCAACTTTACGGTCGTGATCTTTCTGCAAACCAACGCCGCCAAGCTGATGCGGTCGTGGATCTCCTGCATCATTATCGACCAGTTACGCAACTGCGGACCTTGAAAAAATTGGGCCTGACGATGCATGCGCATAGTCGGGATATGCAATTACGCCTGTTTATTTGGTTACCGTTGGCGTTGCGCAAGCGCGTCTTTTAAGAAGGAGTCGAAATGACATTAGATTGGGGTATTGTAGTTGTTGCTTTTAACCCTGAAGTGACTTCATTTCAACAGAAAATTGCCAATTGGGCGACGAAATGTCAGCATATTGTGGTTGTGAATAATGGCGATGCCTTGCATTTAGTCGGCGCAACGGTGGTCGACATGCAAGGCAATCAAGGCATTGCTGCAGCTCATAACGCCGGCATCAGCAAGTTGGCGCAACAAGGCGTCGCCCATGCTTTTTTGATGGATCAAGATTCTCAAGTTGAGGTCGATTTTTTTGAAGCGATGTTGGCGCGATGGCAGTCATTAGCGCATGAAAGTCAGCTGGGCATGCTCAGTCCTGTGATCAAAGACGTGCAATTGAACACCGTACAATCACTTTTTCAAATCGTTGACCATCAGATTCAAACGGTGAAACAGCCCACTATGCAAACTGATCCATACCGCGACACCTTACCGATTGCATCAGGGTGTTTGGTGGCAGTGGCTGCGTTTCAAGCAGTTGGCGGCGAACAAGCAGACTGGTTTATCGATTGGGTCGACTTTGAATTTGCATTGGCGTTGCAACAAGCGGGCTATCAAGTTTTGACCACTAGTTCAATTACCATGGCGCATCAAATTGGAAAAACGACGGCCCGCCATTTTCTCGGCAAGACGATTTATCCGACCAACTCGCAAGTATTTCGAGACTATTATTTTGTCCGCAATGGGTTGTTTCTATCACGCGAATATGGCGGTGCCATTACGAATTTACACGCATTTGTGCAAAAAAAGATCCGCAATCGTTATTTATTTTCAATTTACGAAAGCCAACCGTTCAAACGCTTTGGCAAACTGATCAAAGGCACCCGAGATGGCTTAAACGCCCCTTTACCAACGACCCGCGCACGATAGTTGAATCAATTGCGACAAAGACACCGATCGATAAGGTGTCTTTTTTGAGTTGTGCCTGGTTTTGAATCATTTCAAGTGTGATGTTTGTTCAATTATTTTTTGCGAAAGCGTATACTGTATTTTATAGTAGCATCAAGCTTCAGGGGTTAAGAAATTCAGTAAGCAGGAGATAACAGCACGGATTCCCTAATCAAATTTCCAGCGGTACACTGACCTCATCAATTATGGTGAGGTATTTTTTATGTCAGATAAACCCGATATCGTCCAAATCAAGATGGATCAAC
>NZ_BAAFZI010000066.1:0-10246 GCF_045862175.1 Lacticaseibacillus salsurae
AATCAGTCCGAAGACTTCATGCAGCAAAACCTCGTTCGACTTGCATGTATTAGGCACGCCGCCAGCGTTCATCCTGAGCCAGGATCAAACTCTCATATAATGAGTTATTTGAATAGCTCGTTTGTTGCTCTTCACTAAGACCGAAATCTTAGATCCGAGATTTACTAGCGAATTGACTTCGCTCATGTTTAATTCTTTTCAATTAAGAAAAGCCCTATCACATTTACGAAACTTTGTTCAGTTTTCAAAGGACTACCTTGTTGATAGTTGCAATCAACTTCATAAGTTTATCATAACCATCAGCTCGTTGTCAAGAAAAAGTTTCAAGAATTTTTTCAGTGAAGCGCTTCATAAGCCCTCGCGACAACTTTTAAATCATACCAGACAGCTGACTTTTCGTCAAGCAATATTTTCGCTTGCTGGATCAACTGGCGGTGTTATCAAAAAGACAACTTTGATATCATACCAAGCTCGATCAGGCGCGTCAACAGTTTTGGCGCATTTTTTTGAGACAAAAAAATTATCCGAACAGTGACGGTTTTGATCCCGTGACTCGTTCGGATAATTTCAGAAAACAGCTTGCTAAGCTTGGACTTTATTCGGTTGTGCCAACTTCGCCTGGCACTCAGGACATAACCCATAAACTTCCAAATGATGCGCCGTCACTTGAAATCCAGTCACAGCAGCTGCATGAGCTTGCACTTTTGCCAGTTGTGGATCGCTAAAATCCACGATTTTGCCACAATTCGTACAAATCGCATGATAGTGCGGCTGTAATGGGAAGTCAAAATGAACGGCAGTATCGGCCACATTCATTTCTTCAACTAATCCTAGATCCGTCAACAACCCTAAATTGTTATACACTGTGGCCACTGACATATGGGGAAAATCAGCAGCTAAGTCGTCATGGATCTTTTCAGCCGTTGGATGGGCGGTGCTGGCGATCAAATATCGAATGATCGCGATACGCTGCGGGGTCACGCGGATCCCAGCTTGTTTTAATTTGGCGATGGTTTGATCATATACAGTTGCTTGCATCAGTTTTACCTCATTTTAGGCCTTTGACATTCCAAGATAAGAATAACTCTAAACTAGCCTGAAAACAACTTTTTTGACGACAACTGTCATCACATACAAAAACGGCAACTCATCACGCGAAATTCGCGTCATCAGTTGTCGATTTAAGGATTATTTACTACTACTTGATGCACTACTTGAACTGCTACTACCTGATTTCGCTAGTTCTGGTGCATCAGTCACATATGGCACCACGGCGCCTTTATTCTTGGCAAGAACTGAAGTACCTTTCTTTTGGTCTTTTTTCAGTTGCGCCAAAGCTTTCTTCTTATTGTAGCTAAAGTCTGACTTGTTGACTTTCATAAAGCCATTTGGGGTGTAGAAGCGCAATAAGTCTTCATTCAACACCCGATCAGACAAATTGAGTTCAGTTGTGACTTGGTTCGTGGCTTTATCGATCACTGCTTTTTGAGCAGTCGACAACTGTTTGATCACTTTGCCAGTGGTCGTGTTGTAATAGGTACTGCCGACTTTGGTATATTGCGGCGTCACGAAATCACCATTGCGGAAAGCGACTGTTTGCGAGTGTTGCGGGCTTAACAGATCGGAGCCAAATTGCACATAGTTATCCGCTTTGATCCCAAGTAAGTTCAACAACGTCGGCAAGACATCGATTTCACCACCATAGGTATGATTGACGCCGCCTTTTAAGCCGTCCATATGGATCATCAATGGCACCCGCTGGAATTGTGCATTGTCAAAATCATTAAAGGTCTTTTTGCCGAGTAATTTGGCCACGGCTTTTTTGTGGTTGCCAGAGATCCCGTAATGATCCCCGTAAAATACCACCATACTGGACTTGTCCAAACCAGACTGCTTCAGCCAAGTCATGAACTCACCGATGGATTGATCCAAGTATTTGGCAGTTTGCACATACCCGTCGACGGTATCATCCCCAGTATCGGTTTTGGTGATGGATTGGTTTTGTTTGTCTAAGGTATAAGGATAATGGTTCGTCACTGTGATCAACTTGGTATAAAACGGCTGCGGCAATTGTTCCACATATTGCGCCGCGTCTTTCATGAAGATCTTATCTTTTAACCCATAGCCGACATCAAAGTTTTTGCCGGATTGGAAATAGCTTTTGGTAAAGAAGTAATCATAGCCCCATGACTTATAGGCATTATCGCGGTTCCAAAAGCTTGGCACATCCCCATGGGCAGCCGCAGTGGTGTAGCCATTTTGATCCATGATCGCCGGCGCCGCTTGAAACGTGTTGGACGTCCCGTCAGAAACCATGGCGGAGCCTTCTGGTAACCCAAACAAAGAGTTTTCCAGCATCATCTCCGCGTCAGCTGTTTTGCCTTGACCGACTTGGTTGAAGAAATTATCAAAACTCAAGGTGTCGGATTCATGGTAAAGCTTGTTGAGGTTTGGTGTGACTTCTTGGCCATCCCACTTAAAATCGATCAAAAACTGCTGGAAGGACTCCAAATGAATGACAAAAACGTTCTTGCCTTTAGCGACGCCGGTATATTGGACGTTAGGCGCCACTTTGTTTTTCTTTAAGTAGTTTAAAACCGAATCGATATCTGAGGCTTTGGCATTGGCTTTGGTGGCACTGGTACGCGCCGTTTTAACGCCGTCAACCACCGTATACGCATTTAACCCCAAGTACTTAACGATGTAATTGTTATCAAAGGTGCGCGTCAACAAACCGGAACGATCGGAATACGCCATGCTTAAATTCGCGCCAAATAACAAGATCGCCAGCAGTGACACGCCAATGGCAAAGCGTTTTTTGATCGGGCGCAAGTCCATGTGGATCAAATGCGTCGCCAGTAAAATGATCAAAATCGCCAGATCTAAGAACACGAACCAATCACTGCCGCGCATGATGCCAAAAACGCCTTTGGACAAGTTATTGGATACCGCGCCTGAGCCTTTGATCAAGGCAAACGTCAAAAAGTCGGAGAATTCGCGATAATACAAGACATTGGCAAACAGCCAAATCGACGTTAACGCATCGATGATCAACATCACCACATACGACTTGCGCCCGCGCATATACAAGGCGATCCCAAATAACAACAAAGTCGTGGGGATCGGATTAAGCGCCAATAGCAAGTCTTGCATGCTGCCTTTGACGCCAAGGTTGAATTTATTTTGATATGCCCAGTAGGTTTTCGCCCAAAACAATGCAATGGCGAGGACAAAAAATCCGAGCCTCGAATCAAAAAAGCCTCGAATTTTGCTGCCGATATGTTTCATCGTGATCCTCCACAGATTAGAAATTGTCAATATTAAAACATTATATCACACCCGTTAGTCTACACATTCACCAGGTAAAACACAATTTATCGCCACATTTAAGCGCGGTTTTAACTGAATGTTAAACCGATCGGGAAGTTTAACGGCATAAAAAAAGGCCTCGCCGAAGCGGGCTTTTTTGATGGCTACTAGTCACCCAGTAAGTCATAAATTTCCATCGCCGTAAGATCGATGTCATCGAAGTCAAACTTTTGGTGATGATCCATTTCTTCTAGGGTATAGGTTTCAGTCTTTGGGTCATATTCGACGAGACCTTTTTCGACACCGTCTTTTTCGAAACGCCGTGATTGCACTTCGCCATCGGTTGCTTCTTGCATCGCTTCTAAGCGTTTGATGATCGCAACTAACTGTGAGCTCTTCATACCAACGGCCCCCTTCCTGTACTTCTGTGATAGCGTACCATAAAATGGCCTGCTGTGACTATGAAAATCAAATTTTTTTAGCGTTTTCAAGTGCTTTCATGTGCTTTGCCGGCACTGCCAATGCCCCAATGCCAAGCACCATCCCTAAATAATAGGTCAATAAGCGCCACAACAACATGGCCAATACCAATTGTGAAGGTGTCGCCACGAAGCTGGCAAATAAGGTCTTAAACGACAACTCCGCCCCACCAGTCCCACCTGGGATCGGAAACAGCGACACGATCATGACGATCATCACATGCGACACCATCACCGTCACCAAGTCGACTTTGCCCAAGCCAAAACTCAACAACACAAAATACGGCACCGAGTAATACATCAACAGTTGCACCAGCGTTAATCCAGCAGCTTTTAAGACTTTCTTTTTTTCTTGTTTCAAGTGCAGGCTTTCGGCATAAAAGGTATCGATCTTGGCATCCATGTTGGTTTGCCAGCGCTGCATTTTGACTTCGCCGACAAAGCGGCCCAATAACCACACCACGCCGCGGACCAAGCGCTTGGTGAAGCGGTATTGATACATCACCAGCAGCAACCCGATGATCACCACCACATGGATCACGAGGCCAAACACGATCAACCAAGCTAACGCGCCAAAATGCGTGGCCACGCGGTTAAAGCCGATCACAATGGTCAAAATGAAATTGATCAACACCATAAACTGGTACACGATAAACTTCATCAATAACACGGAACTGGCGCGTCCGCCTTCCACCCCAGCTTGCATCAATGCCATCAGCTGGGCTGGTTGCCCACCTGAAGCAAATGGGGTGATGTTGTTGAACAATTGCTCCACTAAAGGTACGCGAAACGCAGCTTGAAAGCTTAAGTGCTCGCCAGCATGTTCCACGAACACTTTAACGACGAAGCTTTCCACGACCCATGAGCCGATCATCACCACCAACGCCACCACCAACCACTGCACCTGCATGTGATTTAAGGTGTGCCACACTTGATGGAAGTTCAGGTCTTTCATTTCCCAAGCAAAAATGGCCAACCCAATGGCGACCATGATCAACACAGCCCAACGATTTTTTCGACTCATTGATTTACACCATTGCCGCTTGCTCGCGGTAGAACCGCTCCCAAACGCGGGCCAAGCGGGCTTGAGAATATTCTTGCGCCGCCGCTTTTGCTTTTTGCGTATACTCATGTTGCATTTGCGGGCTTTGCCGCAGTTGCCGCAACATTTGGTTCATGGCTTGCACATCAGGCGCCATCATCGCATAAGGGGCGATGATCGTATCATACAGCGACAAAGCGCGCACCATCACTGGCGTTTGCGTGGAAAAAGCCTCCAGCACTGCCATGGGAAACAGCTCTTCAAATGACGGCAGTAAGAAACAATCGGCGATATTATAGTAGTCGACCATTTCTTCGCGCGGCACGATCCCAGTAAACGTCAGATTCTCCGGCGCATTGGCCACGGCGGACTTCAAGTGATCATACCCATTGGTGATCATCCCAAATGAAAAGCCCCCAGCCCAAATAAAGCGCATATCCGGATTGCGTTTGGCCAAGGCAATGAAATCATCAACACCTTTGCGATCTTGCACCTGCCCAGCACCAAACACCACAAAATCATCTGGCTTAATGCCATATTTAGTCCGTAAAATCGCCTTGTTCGCCGGCGTTTCTGGGTAGAACGTTTGCCGTGACACAAAGTTTGGGATATAAGTGACTTTCTTGGGATCGATGCCATAAGCGGCCAAGCGCGGAATGAAGTTGGGATTGACTACCACCAACATATCCATGCGCTTATAAAAAGCCACCACATACTTGTCCAACGTCCAACGCGCTGGTTTTGGCAAGGTCAGCGATTGATCTAAAGTATCTGGTAAAAAGTGCACATAGCCGATTTTGCGGCCACGTTTTTTGGAAAACGTTGACGCAAAAAACGCCGGATCGATGGTATGGTAATGGCTGATCACACTAGGCGAGTAGTCATTGATCGCAATGTGGAACTCATTGGGTAAATATTGTTTCAGCAGATCCAATAACTCGGTATACACCGCCCCTACCCCTTGGCCGGCGACTTTATCTGCGGAACTGAACATGTGGATGTCGATCATGGTTACCCCTTCGCTTCTTGTGGTCCATCGGCTTGGTCGTCAGCATTTTCTGCGGCCAGTGCTTTTTGATAAAACGCCAGCACCGCATCGCCGAATTGATCAGCAGAAATCGCCTGCAATTTACTTTCACGCGGTTTGGGATCATCAAAAGCTTGTGGATGCTTGAGATACTGCAAACATTGCGACACCATTTCGGCATCGGTAGTAAATGTGGTGCCGATCGCCGGGTCATCCAGCAAGCTTTGGGTGTACTCAGCTGCATACGCCACCACTTTGCGCCCCGCTGCCAACGCTTCAATGTAGGTCAATCCTTGAGATTCAGAGTCACTGGCTGATACAAACACATCAGCGGCGCGATAATAATCGGCGATATCGTCATGATCGACTTCCCCGACAAAGCGCACATGGTCTTTGATCCCTAAATTCTCAGCTTGCGTTTCCAAATCAGCTTTTGCCGGGCCATCACCGACGACTAGCAATACTGTATCCGGTTGTTGCGCCAAAATGGCAGGCATCGCGCCAACCACGCGGTCGATGCGTTTTTCATAAGCGACGCGACTCAGCGACAGCAATACCGGCACATCAGCTAAGCCTAATTCTTCGCGCAAATGCGGATTTTTCGCCGCAGCAAATTGGGTCAAGTCCACACCAGTGGGAATGATCACTTTAGGTGTGGTCACGCCATAGCTTTCAAGCGACGCGGCTGTGCGTTCACTCGGGCACACAACGCCAGCCACATGATACAAATAAGCCCGCATAAACTGCCGCACATGATAAGGCCGCAACAAGTGGCCGTTCATCACATAATGCAAATAGTCTTCATACATGGTGTGATAGGTATGCACCACTGGGATCTTCAATTGCCGCGCCACAAATTTGCCAATGTAGCCCATGGAAAATTCAGTTTGCGTGTGGACGATGTCGAGTTTCAATTCTTTGGCCACTGCGTAAGCATGAAACAAACCGCGCACAGCAATGCGCCGATCCGTAAAGGAAACAAACGGCACGCTAGTAAAGCGAAACAAATTGGGCTCAACTGCTTCTTCGGGAACATGCGGATCTGAAGTCGTGAAAATGTACACGGTATGCCCCTTGCGTTCCAAGTCGTCTTTTAACGTTTTGATCGACGTTGAAACGCCTGAGACTTGCGGAAAATATGTATCTGTAAAAATACCGATATTCATCAGGCGTCCTCCAAATGGCACAGTTTGTTAAGTATAGTATAGCCTACTAGCTGGCAGGCGCAAAGTTACTCACTGCACAACATTGTACCAGTTTTTGGCGGCTGACTAATCCTACTGAAGTCCCAATTTGTGATTTTAACAAATCCATAAAGTCACACCACTATCACACAACCTTCAACAATTCATGGCATAATGTCCCCAAAGGAAGTGATCCCATGCAACGCAGGCGCCAAAAACCACGCAAAAAGCACTGGGGCCGCCGGATCTTCATCACGTTACTGATCTTAGTGGCCATTTGTGGCTTAGGCGTGATCTTTTTCCCTCAGCTCAACAATACCATGCGTGATGCCTCAGGCGGCAATGATACTGTTGCTGATAAAGCGGTGAAGTCGGCTTTAGTGTCACAACTCAACGCGCAAAAAAACGGAGATGCCGCCACTGATGCCGTAATCGACACCGCCACGGCAACCATCACCAATACCAAAATGAGTACCTTGATGAAAGCTGCCAAAGATCAAAGCACCGCCACTGCCATGCTCGAGCAAAACGGCTTGCCGAAAACCGCCGCCACCGCAGTGTCTCAAGCGATCTACAGCAACGCGGCGTTAACGCCGATCCGCGAAAAGCTAGCATCAGGCGATTATGCAGGGGTATATCAAGCCGTTAAAGCCACTGCCAATGATGGTAGCGCACTTAGTCGCTTAACGCAGCAACTGCAACAAGACATCCAATAAGACCATCAAGCTCAGGCATTGCGCCTGGGCTTTTTGAATAGGATTGGAGGCACAAAAAAAGACTCACGAGGAGTCTTTTGTATGTATTCATGTCGTGCAATCCCGGATGAAACTTCTACCGGCGATCGGGGTCGAACCGATACTCCATTGCTGGAACCAGATTTTGAGTCTGGCGCGTCTGCCAATTCCGCCACGCCGGCATGACATGAACTATATTATACACGCTTTTGAGTGGTTTCGCAAGCGAAGGCGGTGATCGGATTTGAACCGACGCATAGAGGTTTTGCAGACCTTTGCCTTACCACTTGGCTACACCGCCAGGATGTATATTTTTGTTATGCTCTAGTGAGCAATTGGGGTAGCTGGATTCGAACCAGCGCATGACGGAGTCAAAGTCCGTTGCCTTACCGCTTGGCTATACCCCAATGAAGGGCGGTATGTGGGGATCGAACCCACGTGTGCCGGTGCCACAAACCGGTGTGTTAACCACTTCACCAATACCGCCATAAATCTTAAAAAGCAGGGATAGTAGGAATTGAACCCACACTGACGGTTTTGGAGACCGTAGTTCTACCTTTAAACTATATCCCTATAAATGGAGGATCTAGGATTCGAACCTAGGAACCCGAAGGAACGGATTTACAGTCCGTCGCGTTTAGCCTCTTCGCTAATCCTCCAGAAATGGCGCGGGACGGAATCGAACCGCCGACACATGGAGCTTCAATCCATTGCTCTACCAACTGAGCTACCGAGCCATTAACGGTTCCAACGAGACTCGAACTCGTGATCTCCTGCGTGACAGGCAGGCGTCCTAACCAACTAGACCATGGAACCAACATATTATTCAATTGTAATTGCGGGAGCTGGATTTGAACCAACGACCTTCGGGTTATGAGCCCGACGAGCTACCAGACTGCTCCATCCCGCGATAATTTTAAAAAGGAGAATGAGGGATTCGAACCCTCGCGTGGGTATTCGCCCACCTGACGGTTTTCAAGACCGTTCCCTTCAGCCACTTGGGTAATTCTCCATGTGGTAATATCACACTGACCCGTACGGGATTTGAACCCATGTTACCGCCGTGAAAGGGCGGTGTCTTAACCACTTGACCAACGGGCCATCATATAACAACGGAGAAGGAGGGATTTGAACCCTCGCGCCAGTTTCCCGACCTACACCCTTAGCAGGGGCGCCTCTTCAGCCACTTGAGTACTTCTCCATGATTATTATTCAGTTAATGGGCCTAAATGGACTTGAACCATCGACCTCACGCTTATCAGGCGTGCGCTCTAACCAGCTGAGCTATAGGCCCAAAACAAGATTCCAGCGGGTGACGAGAATCGAACTCGCGACAACAGCTTGGAAGGCTGTGGTTTTACCACTAAACTACACCCGCAAATGGTATCGGGTAATGGCGCGGGACAGAATCGAACTGCCGACACATGGAGCTTCAATCCATTGCTCTACCAACTGAGCTACCGAGCCGAAACCGGTTCCAACGAGACTCGAACTCGTGATCTCCTGCGTGACAGGCAGGCGTCCTAACCAACTAGACCATGGAACCAATTGCGGGAGCTGGATTTGAACCAACGACCTTCGGGTTATGAGCCCGACGAGCTACCAGACTGCTCCATCCCGCGATAATTAATATTAAGATTGAGAAATTTCCCAGTCCATCAGCTGCGACCGATGGACCTTGTAGGGCTCGAACCTACGACCGGACGGTTATGAGCCGTCTGCTCTAACCAACTGAGCTAAAGGTCCAAGCAATCGCGGCGGGGGGGATCGAACCCTCGACCTCCCGGGTATGAACCGGACGCTCTAGCCAGCTGAGCTACACCGCGATATTTCATGAACAAAATTGTTCAATCGGGAAAACAGGATTCGAACCTGCGACCCCCTGGTCCCAAACCAGGTGCTCTACCAAGCTGAGCTATTTCCCGATGATGCACCCAGTAGGAGTCGAACCTACAACCTTCTGATTCGTAGTCAGACACTCTATCCAATTGCGCTATGGGTGCATATTCAATTTGTTGCAACGCTGATCGCTCAGCGAAGCGGAAGACGAGATTCGAACTCGCGACCCCCACCATGGCAAGGTGATGTTCTACCACTGAACTACTTCCGCGTAACACTGCCGACTAAAGGATTCGAACCTTCGACCCCCTGTTTACAAGACAGATGCTCTACCAACTGAGCTAAGTCGGCATTGGACTCAACCGGATCAGTTGGGAATGTTGGATCTTCGATCCATGGAGGATACAGGGCTCGAACCTGTGACCCTCTGCTTGTAAGGCAGACGCTCTCCCAACTGAGCTAATCCTCCATAACAGCGTGGCGACTTCCTACCCTCGCAGGCAGCTACCCACCAACTACTCTCGGCGTAGAGAAGCTTAACTTCTGTGTTCGGCATGGGAACAGGTGTATCCTTCTCGCCATCGCCACCACACTGTTTTTTTGAAAGTTTGCACTTTCAAAACTGGACATCA
>NZ_BAAFZI010000067.1:0-10168 GCF_045862175.1 Lacticaseibacillus salsurae
CTCAACTTTTGCACGGAACACTGCACGAGCCTTGATCACCGGTATTGCCTATAACCTGGTTCAGCTCTTTAAACAGCTCTTTGTCTCGGAAGACCGTCGTTCAACCATCTCCTCGCTACGGTTCAGTCTCTTTCACATCGCCGGTAGGATTACTTGGCACGCCCGTCGTGTGGTGATTCATCTTGCTTCTAACTATGTTTACAAGAACTGGTTTAGTCGGCTCATGGACGAAGTCCATCAGTTGGCGACCTGAACTGAATAACTGAATAGGTCGTGCGTCGAGCCGAAAACTGGGTCGGTCTGTTCGTGGTGCATCGATCACCAACTTCTCCGCTCAGTCAGTATTCGCAACGCTCCAAACGTTGCTTTCAGACCGGCCAGATGCAATTTCATGTCCCCAATACCGAGGTGAATAATCCAGGTTTATACAACAGAATCAAAATGGTGATGTGGTGTTCGTTTGGGCAAAGAGCGGTCGACGCGTTGGAGCAGCCACACAAGGGACAACAATTGATTATGATGAGAACGGGCATCGTGGTACAATCAAACGCATTATGAAGAATTCGGAGCAAGACTTTGGGTTCAACTTTTCGATTGGTAGGCCAGATCGGCTACTTGTTTTTGAAGCCCCAATCGACGCGCTGTCTTACCTATCAACTCATCCTGAAACGAACAACACCATGTTTCTATCCATGGATGGTTTGAAGCCAGCAACCGTGACTAAGGGAATTCAGTATATGTATGAGCTTACTGGCGATGTTCCAAACAGTATTGGTTTTGGCGTTGATAATGATGCGGCTGGGCATACCTTTTTTGATCGGATGATGAAAGAGCACCAATTTGTTATTCAAGAAACGGGTGAGGTCTTACCATATTTTAACTTAATGACGCACGATCGGCAGATTCCACAGGATCGAGCTGCGGTGTTACGGGGTGTTGGCAAAGCTGTTGGTGTTGACTGGCGTGATCTCGCAGCCATTGAAAAAGCCGAGACCAACTTTAGTAGCAAGCGCGAACTTGCTAACGGGTTTGATTTTCATGGCGGGTTCATCGGTGGTTCAGATAACGTTAGTAAGCCCTACACAGGGACTCAATACGCTGATCGGGCGACCGAGATTGCAACGCAAATGAAGCTGGTAACGAAGGAAGAAACGCCGGATTTTGAGCTTCTGGTTCGTCGACTTCAACCTGGTTTGTCTGATGAAGTTCGGACGAAGTTTGCTGGAAAAATTGGCAGCTATGCCCAGCAATTTAGAAAAGGGTACGAACCCGTAGCACGCCCAATCAAGGACTGGAACGACGACTTGAAAGCTATGCGATCTGAGTCACTGTCTGCGGCGCTAGGACGTCACGTTTACGCTAAGGATGGTCAGCAAATTGTTTTAGATCGTACGCCCAATAGCGACGGTACCACACATTATCAAGCCGTTAATCGCTTCGATAAGACTATCGGCTTCTTTGAAGCGGATTCGCCTCAAGAAATGGCTTATCTGATTAAGACCTACGGATATAATGCCGTCGATAAACAAGACGAGCGGGTCATGGGGGCTAAGGCAGAGCAGCCTAGGAGCAAGGCGCAGCCGCGCCAGCAAGCGGCGCAACGGGCACTTGCTAGATAAATTAGGTATCCAAGGCGGCGGTGTGGCTACGACTAGCGACGTGTGCGGGTGGTTTTCCCGTGCCGTCGCATTGCGTTGCCTTGACCAGAACCTTGCGACGACAGATAACGCTGCCGTGCCGCGTGGGCGGGCCAGGCGCCCCACGGCACCCGGCCGGAACGGCCGGATACGCTGATCCGCCCCGCACAAAACAAAGGAGACAAGCGATGCCATGTGCCTCGCTTGCCTCCTATTTGTTTGCCTTTGATTCAGACTAGATGGTCACCCAATCGTATCTTTTCAGGTAATTCGGTTGGTCAGGTTTTTCGTATTTTGACGGTGCAGCCGTATGCATTAGACGATAGTTTGTGTCTAGCCGTAGCAGCAATTTGGCCGGTGTTCCGGTAACCAGCTCGATTGATTTTGCGACGCTTGCTGAAATGAAAGCTTTGTGATTGAGAACCTTGGATAGATGCTTTTGAGAAACGCCGATACGTTCGGCAAAGTCAACTTGAGTGATGTGGAAACTGTCTAGAATTTATTTAAACCTCCTAATCCACGGCCTCAAGCGTCTGCCAAACAGGGACGCTGTAATCGTAAGTTTTTGACGTTGGTGCCGTCGATCAAATTAGACTAGATGCTATGCAATGCTCGCCGGTCCAATCGTCAATTTGAGTGGGCGACCCAGCGCATTTGCAAGTTTAGTCAACGTATCGATGGAAGTGTTGTTACCATTTTCAATACGAACAATCGTCGTCTTAGGTACACCTGACTTGTCCGCCAGCTTCTGCTGGGACAAACCTGCTTCCTCGCGCGCTTCAAGCAGAGCCATTGCACTTGCCATTTTGTTTTTTTCTTCATTGTAGACTTCACGGTATGAGGAATCTTTCATCATTTCCGCGAAGTAGGCGTCGAGATCACCGGTGTGTTCCATTGTGAATTCGTGCAGGTCTTTACTCATTTGTCGTCTTCCTCCTTGTAGGTTTGATAGAACTCAGCTCGTAGGTCGATTGAATGATCAATTTCTCGCTGTGGCGTCTTGTTTGTCTTCTTGGAGAAGCCATGGGTGATGACATAATCACTGCCAGATACGTGAAAATATAAACCGCGCTGATAGGTTTTTCCTTGTCGTGAGCGCAACTCATATAAATTGGTTGTGAGCTTCTTGACCAGCAACCGTTGAGCTGCTTCTTGTAAACCGAGTTCTTCCGTAGTATGGATGGCTAACTGTAATTTTGCTCGTTCCTTGAGTGGTAGCGAGTCGAGAAATTCAATGAATCCCATGTGGCCGTTCGGCCGCTTGTAAGGTCTAAATTTGGGCATTTCCATAATGAAACTATACCATATATTGAACCAAAAACAAATATGTGACCGCAACGTGAGCTAACCAGATTATTGGTAAGAAACCACGAAGGTGCTATTTTTGACTGTCAATGATCGATTCACGAGTTTCCTTTTCCATCTTGTCGAGGTATTCGGTCACATACCGTCGATCTAGCAAGTGCGCAACGCACCCCCAGAGCACCCGGCCGGGACGGCCGGCTATAATGAGCCGTCCTAGGCAAAGCAAAGGAGGCAATCGAGGCTGTGCGCCTGGTTGTCTCCCTTTTGTTTGCTATTTGTTAGTGTACACGTCGTTTCGTTTCGCAACTTTAACAACCAAAATCTCAAATTTTCCGTCGTTGATGTCGGCAATCACGCGGTAGCTACCGATTCGGTAGCGCCAGAGTGTACCTAAGTCACCTTCCAAGGCTTTTCCCCATGCGCGCGGATTATCGTATCCTTCAATGTGCTTGTCCAACCACCGAACGATTCGTCGTTGAACCTGTTGGTCAAGCTTAGAGAAATTCTTTTCAGCAACTTTATCAAAACTCCAGTGATATTCCTTGCTCATGCGTCCATGCCTAAACGCTTAAGGATTTCAGAACGGCTTACAGTTTCGCCGTGACTCGCGGCGAGGTTGGCTTGTGCGTCTTTGTAGTCTTCTTCGTCTTCCATGCGTTCAAGTACGGCTTGACGCATGTACATTGTGACGGATACACCGTTAAACTCAGCGAGGCGCTTAACCTTGTCATATTGGTCATTTTTGAAACGTAGCGATGTTACAGTTGTGTCTGCCAAAGTAATCACCCTTTCAATTTATTTTGATTGTACCACAGAACAGGCTTCAACAGAAGCCTGTTCTGAATGAGTGGCTTATAATTAGGCTAGTAGTGCACCACGGTCGCGGGTTGGGGTGAGTCGGTCTTTAAGGCTGGCTAAAAGCGCCTTATCACTTTCGGTTTTGAGCGGGCCACAACTTTCGGCAATCAGCAGTATCGCTTCCAGAGCCCGCTCGCGATTGTAGTGAGGAATAATATGAGCAAGGTCAGTCATGATTGAGCGTGTTGGGCTATAACGATAGGACTCAAGTGGTAACCAACATGTCGGGTCGTTGCGATTCATGGTGAGGTTGGCGGCGTAGTTCATTCGTGCTAACTGAGTGATGATTTGTTCTAAAATAGTGACGTTGGTAGTGCCAAGTAACCGGAATTGGTGGCATTGAACGTAAACGCCAAGGGCGTCGAACACTTCACGCGTCACTGGAAAAATGGTTTCGTTGTTAGTCATATAAATTATCTCCTTTGAGTTGTCCACAGCCCGTTTCGGCGGGTTGCAATTTATTCCGATTACTTGTAAGCTGAACCTTGTAAAATGATGAAACTGGTCAAGGCCAGAAAGGCTAGGAATATTCCCAGCGTAACTGTGACCCCGATCAACAGCTCTTTAAAGCTCATACGTTCATTTTCTTCCAGCTCACACAAATCATAAAAGCTATCTAGTAATCCTCGAAAAAGTTCACTAATAGCTGATACAATCAGTAATGCCGTTCCAGCGGTGTTACTGATTTTTTTTGATCTGATTTCCATAGTGTTCCTCCTGTTGAGATTGATATTTTGACGTTGGGTAAAACGACACTATCTCATAAGCACCACCTCCTTGAAGTGTCCTAAAACTAGGCGAAAATCATCAAACGTTGCCGTGGTGTTGCGGCAATGTGCTTGGTGATAAGCTCTAGTGTGAGGCAATACTCACCACCGTATTGCTGGTAGAGGCGCGTTTTGTAAACTGGTTGCCAGTCGTAAGTGCTGTAAGCATCTAGGATAGCTTGAAACTCTGATTTGGTAAGGTGGCAAACTTGCTTACGTTCCTTAAGTTCTCTCTTGATGGCTGGGTAGTCTTTCATGGTGACTTCTTTCATGATGTAGTCCTCCTGTTTGTGGCGGCTGGCCCTTCTAAGGAAGGTTTTTGTCGAGCCGTCTTGATGACACATTCGTACCGGCAGCGGGTGAGGTGACAAGGGTAAGCGCAGCGCAAGTCAAAAAGTTTTGTGGAACCGGGCTTGTGGAGCAAAAGTTTTTGCGGCCCTTTTCTCCGAACTTAGGGGCGCTTCCGACTTGTCGGTTAGCGCCCCTGGTGCTGGTCTAATGTTTCAATCAAGGCCACGAGAACCTTCCTTAGAAGGTCTTGGCGCATGCGCCCGCGGCGTTGCCGCGTGGGTTATGTTAGTGCCTAGATTGAATGCTGAATATCCGACTAATTGAATCTATGGTCATTTGGGTTGTTGCCCAGCCACTGTCTAAGAAGCGTGAACAACATAGCCGCGATGAGCGCGTCGGCTTGGCGCGCCATCGCTTCATTAAACGGCTTGTAGATCGGGCTTTGATTTGGAAGCCGTTGTCCCGGTCGGACTCGGCAGTGTGAAAATAAGATTGAATGAATATGCACGAATCTTGCAATAATTGGGCTTGAAGGTGGTAACAAAACGTCGAGGGGAAGCGCCTCAGACGGGTAGTTGTTCGGTTGAATCGTCTAAACCACCTCAGAATTCGCGATAAGAGATAACGAAGCCGGCATGACTCAGCGTAGGCTTCGCTGAGTCATGCCGGCGGACCAGTGCAGTTGGCCAGGACTACGAGTCAGCGTGTGCTGCTGGTTTTGCCGTGCCGCGGCATATGGCTGCCTTGATCGTTTGCTTGCTACGACGGATAACGAGGCCCACGAACCGAGCGGGTGTGGCGCCGGTTCGCGCGGCCGGAACGGCCGCCTTCTACTGCCAACTGCACTGGTCCGCCGGCCGCGTTTTTCAAAAAAAGCGCCGAATCCCTTGATACTGTAGGGATTCGGCGCATTGTGTAGCATAATGGAATCAGCAGAAAAGTTTAATGAGCGGTGGTACGAATTTTGAAAGAGGGTGAGGCCTATGGTGTAAAACCCTTGGCGTCAGATTCTGGTAGAAAGGAGTACAGCAAGGCTTGTGGTTGGTGCATTAGTGTCAATCACAGCCATCATCGGTGCGCTGGTAGTCTTGGTCAATGTGGCAACACGTTTGGTTAAGGCGTTGACCCGCCTGCTTCAAGCAGTGCGCAAGCTGATGGTGGCGTTCGGGGAAATCCGGAAAAAATGAGCAAGCAAAAAGCCGCTTTCAACTTTGTCTAGTCTAGCGGCTTAATTGCTTGGTAGAAAGACCACCGTTCTTAAAACGGTTCTGCGACGGGGCGTTGTCTTTCACAGAGGCAACGCTCTTTGTGTCTATAGTATATCATGTTTTTATTTTATAACCAAGTAGGACTAGCGTGTTGGCGTTGGTGCCATGGCGTCGAGGATTTTAGGGTCAATCATTGATGCCTTTTGGGCCATAATCGCATCAGCCATGCGACTAACCTTGCCATTAACTTCTGCACCAGCTTTGTCTGGTGCGGTACCAAGCTCGACATAAAGCATGGCCTCGACAAACCATTTACGGTTGCCTTTATTTAGGGACGACAGCATCTTGTAGTAATTGTTGGTCATTTCGAGGCTAACAGAATCAGCATAGACTTCTTCAATCGACTTGGATAGAAGCTTCTTGTAATGTTTTTTGGGGACATTGGTTTCTTCGTAGCAATAAGTCATGTCACTCATGGTCTGGGCGATTTTGTCACACGATTGCTTGATGATTTCATCGTAAGTAGTTTTCATGGTATTTCCTCCTCAATTTTGACGCTCTCAAGAGCTGATCTACGTCTTTCGACGTCGTAGCCGTAACACCGACCGGCTGGCACATACAAGGGAGTGCCGTAGGTGTTTGTTTGCGGTTTTTGCAAAAAAATACCGCCCCTTGTATGGGACGGACGGTTGGTGTAGCCGCACAAGCGGCGTTAGGCGGAGTGCGAAAGACGTTGATTAGCCCTTGAACTTGATAAGCAAGGTTGATAGCTGAGCGGAAAGTTACACAATGACCGTGACGAGCGCGAAAGGGCCCTTGGGCCGCGCCGTCACATACTGATGAGCTTCCTACTGCGGGGTCTGTGCAGCAGGAAGCGGTCTTGAGTGGATCAAAAAACCGAGCGATCGCAGCACTCCTGCTAGTCGTTCGACTTTATACTAGCGTGGTTTGGGACTATTTGGCCAAATAGGCATATTCTGGATACGTCGGATTTGTTTACGAATTCCAGCACGTTTCTCTTTGTTACGTTTATGCGCCAAGTAATGTTCGCGATTTCTTCCTAGCTTTTGTTCTCGCTTTACGCGGATCTCATCGACACGAATCTTTAACGCTGCGACTTGATCAGGGGTGGCCTTGGCCTCCGTGAATCCAATGATTGATGCGGAAGGCTCAACTCTGCCGCTAGGCGCTTTTACCTGGTTACCCTTGACGGTAAATGCGTAGATGACTTGTTGCGGGCCTGATGGCGTAGGAACAGTCATCAGCTGACCAAATCTGGCATCATGATAAGCAACGGTATCAGGGATCAGCCATTTATACATTTGAGGGTTGATTGATCCTGATTCGCTCGGAAAGAAGCCAATCGCAATTGGAACTGCCATCTGTAGCTTGACCCTTGCTGGCTTTTTGGGAAGTCCTGTAGGGTGGAGTGGTGCGAGTCTTGAGCCCAGCTCTAAAATCTGCTGGTTGCGTTCCTCTAAGATCCGATGCTTTTCGGATCGCCGTTGGGCCTTGGTCATTTTAGCGGGATCTGATGGAATCGCCTTAGTTGCAGAATGTTGGCGATTTGGTGTAGAAGGTTTTCTTACGGTGCGTTTTGAAATTCTGATTTTTTCAGCCATTGCTCCTCCTATCCGTGATCCTTAGATCAAGGAGCGCTCAGATCATTTGGCACTCCTCATTTACGATTAAGCCATCGCCCAATCGTATTGCTTCAGAAAGTCGGGATCATTGGTCTTATCGCTTGGAGTTGGCTTATTTGTATGAGCCAACCGGTAGCGTGTGTCTTTAGCAAGCAACATATAAGCTGGGATCCCTGTAACTTCTTCAATCGAAAGTGCTACGGTTGGCGAAATGAATGCTTTACGATGAAGGACTTGAGATAGATGCTTCTCGGAGATTCCGATACGCCGTGCAAACTCAGCTTGAGTAATGTGGTAGAAGCTAAGCGTTTCTTCAATCGTATCAGCTGCCGAAAATTCTGCAAGATCAGTTGGTACAATTTTGTTATTTCGATTCAACATGGGGCAAACCTCCTTAGTGGTAGTCTTCAATTTCTAGGATTACGATTGTTACTGCTTTTGATGTTTTTGTGGTCAGTTCGTCATATCGATTATAACCTTCAAAAATCATCCGCCAATTAGGACCTACGTCAACCGCGAATTGATTCTCGCGATCACCATGTAACGGATGTAAGCGGGCAGGAGGAAGACGAGAAATATCATCTAGCGTTGAAGCCTCCTCAAAATCAGAAAGTCTTTGGCCAATGCGGTTAGCTCGATCACGTCCGAAAGTCTTGGTCCGCAATCTGGGATTACTAAGAATCTTTGTTAACTTAGTAGTGTCACCGAAATATTCCATTTCATTACCTCATAGGTAATATTACCACTTTGGTAAACAAAAAACAACATCCAACGAATTTTGGTTATGTGACACAATGGATATTGTGTCACATAACACGGAATGGCCCTAGCATGGATTGAAGTCAATATTTGAGACAGATTTTAAGAGACATTCAGAACCGCGTTTACCTTCCACAGCTCAAATAAATCATTAATCGCGATTAATAACTTATTTGAACCCTGGAAAGCATTAAATCAGGCGGCCATTTGGCTCGTAAGTGTTGCAATTTCAACTTGTAAGGGGGTCTGGTAGCCCAGTGAACTATGAATTCTCTTCCTATTGTAGAAAGCATGCACATATTCAAAGAGGACGGCAGCGGCAGTTTCATAATCTTCAAAGACCGGCACTGGATAAACACATTCCTTTTTGAGGGAAGCGTGAAAGGATTCCATTGGCGCATTATCATACGGACAACCCTTACGGCTGTATGAGTGGTGGATATGTAATTCAGTTAAACGTTGATTGTAATCATCGCTGGTATACTGTGATCCTAAATCCGTATGAATAATCAGGTCCCCAGTAATGGTTCGATTTTTAACCGCGCTTTCAAGGGTCTTCAAGACTAAATCAGTATCCATCTTTTTTGAAAACGAATAGCCGATAATCCGTCGTGAGTGCAGGTCCATGATGGTTGATAAGTAACACCAGCCATTACGCTTCGTTTGAATATAGGTCATATCAGCGGTCCATTTTTGATTTAAACCAGTGGTCGAGAAATCCTGCTTAAGCAAGTTGGGACGCTGTTCAACCTTGGTTTTGGAAGCCGAAGCCGCTTTCCACTTATTGACGGTAACGGAGTGGATATCCAGTTCCTTCATGATCCGGGAGATCCGTCGTGGACTGCACCGAAGCTGCAGTGGTTGAAGTTCCAGATTCAATTCATGGTGGATCTTCATAACACCGTATCGCTGCTTAAATTCCGCAAAGATCCGCAGAATCCGTTGTTTCAAGTCCGCATCTTCGGCCCGGCGTTTTGAAGGTTTGGGGGATCGATAACGATAATACTGAGCTCTGGAAACACCGAGGATTCGGCACATCTTGGTTACCTGGTGGTGATGGCTTTCTTGGTGAATGTAATCAAAGATATTGGTTACTTCTGCGCAAGGAAGCCTAGGGCTTTTTTTAGGATTTCGTTCTCCTCAGACAGCGAAGCCAGTCGCTTTTCCATCGCTTTGATTTCGTCTGGCGATTTACCGGATTGAGTTTTGGCCTGGCCCTGGATCCACTTATGAACTGTTGAATAGCCAATGCCATATTCTCTGGCCAGTTGGGCAGCTGATTCGCCTTGCTTATATAGGTTGATAATGTTTTGTTTGAATTCTTTGTCGAAACGAGTTGGCATGTAAAAATTCCTTCCTTTTGAGAGACGATTTATTCACGCGCATTTTAGAATCAAATTAGCCACTGTCTCAAAATTTTTTGGACAATAAAAAACATCAAGAACAGATATCCTGTATCATTGAAGTTCCTACACAAACAATGGAAGAGGATATTGTCTTGATGCAGAAACAGGATACCACACACCGCCAAAAAGGTCAGCACTTAACATCACTCGAGCGCGGAAAAGTGGCCGGATTCCGCCAAGCTGGGAAGTCCAATCGTTGGATTGCTGCTGAAATTGGCGTCTGCCCGCAGACCATTAATAATGAAATCAAGCGAGGTACAGTAGATCAGGTCAAGAAGAGTAATGGCAAGCGCG
>NZ_BAAFZI010000068.1:0-9475 GCF_045862175.1 Lacticaseibacillus salsurae
TCACAGACGAGGAAATCAACCGAATGGTGTGGCAAATCAACACTCGACCACGCAAGATGTTCGGATGGAAATCTTCGCTTGAAGTCTTCTGGTCAGAGATGTTCCACTTAGCTTGACAATTCAAGCAAATAAAAAGCACTCATCACTGAGCACTTTCAGATTACAATTAATGATTGGCTATTTTTCAGCGATTTCCGCCATAAATTCATGCAAGGCATCTTGCCAAGTTGGCAATTCAAAGCCAGTCGCTTTGGTCTTAGAAAGGTCTAAGATCGAATGCCGTGGCCGCCATGCCCTTTGTGGATATTCAGCGGAAGTAACAGGCAAGACCTTCGTGTTGGTGTCTTTCAAGATTTCAGTAGCGAATTCATACCAGTTACATGAGTTGTCTTCAGACAAGTGATAGATGCCATATTCGAGCTTTTGATCGATGGCAAAGGTCATGAATTCAGCCAAGGTCTTGGTCCATGAAGGGCGACCGTATTGATCATTCACCACCGTCAACGTATCATGCGTCTTGGCGAGGTTCAACATGGTGTAGACAAAGTTATGCCCATATTCACCAAAGACCCAGCTGGTCCGGATGATGTAGAATTTCTTGGCGTACTTTTGCACGGCCAGTTCGCCTTCATACTTAGTGCGACCATATTCGTTGCGTGGCGCTGGCTTGTGGTCGACAGTGTACAATTCATCGGAATCGCCATCAAAGACGTAATCCGTCGAAATGTATACTAACGTTGCGTTGTTCTCACCGGCAGCGACTGCCAAGTTCTTGGTGCCATCCACGTTAACTTTTTGGTTGATGGCTTTGCCTTCGTCTTCCGCTTTATCCACGGCGGTGTAGGCAGCGCAGTGATAGATGACGTCTGGTTGGAAGTCTTTGACGTAAGCATTTACCGCGTCGGCGTCGGTGATATCCAGTTCTTTGGCATCAGTGGCGCGGTATTGAAGGCCGCGACGATCCAGTAAGTGACGTAATTCCGTGCCGAGTTGACCGTTGGCACCAGTGATCAAAATTTTCATGTGTTCTCTTCTCCTTCAACGAAAAAGCGAAGCCGAGCGCTTCGCTTTCTACAATGACGATGACCGCAACGATTATTGGCCGTTCTTGGCGTATTTCGCTTCGACTTCAGCCTTTTCAGCTTGCCACCAATCTTGGTTATCCGTATACCATTGAATGGTGTGCTTCAAACCAGAATCGAAATCGGTGTACTTAGGGGCCCAGCCGAGTTCAGTACGCAACTTAGTGGAATCGATGGCGTAGCGCAAGTCGTGCCCTGGACGGTCTTTGACTTGTTCATAGTCAGATGGGTCTTTGCCCATGTCTTTTAAGATCATTTCCAAAACCGTCTTGTTGTCTTGTTCGCCGTCAGCGCCGATCAAATAAGTTTCGCCGATCTTGCCTTTAGTCAGAATCGTCCAAACCGCAGAAGAATGGTCTTCAGTATGGATCCAGTCACGGACGTTCTTACCAGTACCATACAACTTCGGCTTGATGCCAGCTAAAATGTTGGTGATTTGGCGCGGAATGAACTTTTCGATGTATTGGTATGGGCCGTAGTTGTTGGAACAGTTAGAAATCGTGGCGCGCACACCGAAGGAGCGGGTCCAGCCATGGACTAACATGTCTGAAGCGGCCTTGGTTGAAGAATATGGAGAAGATGGGTTATAGCGAGATTCAGTCGTGAACTTCTCGCCAACGCCTTCGCCGTGTCCTGGTAAGTCTTCGCGCAGTGGCAGATCACCGTAAACTTCATCAGTGGAGACATGATGGAAGCGGACATCGTATTTACGCGCTGCTTCAAGCAAAGTGTAAGTGCCGATGACGTTGGAGTGTAAGAATGGTGATGGGTCGATCAACGCGTTGTCGTTATGTGATTCTGCGGCATAGTGGACACAAGCATCCACTTGGCTCATCAACTTATCAACCAATGGCGCATCACAGATATCGCCGACGACCAATTGCACGCGGTCGCCTAAGATGCTTTCGAGGTTGGCGCGGTTGCCGGCATATGTCAGCTTGTCGAGCACGACGATTTGAACGTCTGGATGATTGTTATACACATAATGGACGAAGTTGGAGCCGATAAAACCGGCACCGCCAGTTACCATAATTTTCATGATTAGATCTCCCCGTAAACAAAGTTGTTATCAGCGTCTTTGAGTTGTGGGTGGTGCAAATCTTTTTCAGACATGATCAAATGATCCGTGCTCATTGGCCAGTCAATGCCAAGATCTGGATCATCAAAAGCGATCCCACGGTCAGCGTCTGGCGCATAGTAGCCTTCAACCTTGTAGCAGAAGTTCACGTTATTAGTCAACGTGATGAACCCGTGCGCGAAGCCCTTTGGCACTAATAATTGGCGATGGTTGAATTCAGATAAAATGTAGCCTTCCCATTGGCCGTATGTAGGAGAGCCTTTGCGGATATCAACTAAGACATCTTCAACCACACCAGTGACTACGCGAACAAGCTTAGTTTGCGCGTCTTTACCATATTGGTAGTGTAGGCCACGCAAGACACCAGCTTCAGCGGATAAGGATTGGTTGTCTTGGTTGAAGTCGTTAGTAATGCCAGCTTCAACGAACTTTTCACGGGTGTAGGTTTCCGTGAAGAAGCCACGGTTGTCGCCGAACACATCGGTTTCAACTAACTTAACGTCTTTTAACTTAGTGGGAATGATCTTTAATGCCATAACTATTTGGCCTCCATATTGAGCTGAGTTGTATCAGTGATTTATTTGGTTTCGTTTTGGACTAATTGTAATAAGTATTGTCCATATTCCGTCTTCTTCAACGGTTGGGCCAGTTTTTCAACTTGTTGAATGTCGATGTAGCCCATCCGGTAGGCGATTTCTTCAAGGCATGAAATCTGTAAGTTCTGCCGGTGTTGAATCGACGCAATAAACGCAGACGCAGTTTGTAAGGATTCATGTGTCCCGGTATCAAGCCAAGCGAAACCACGACCCATCAACTCAACATCCAATTGCCCACGACGTAAGTATTCTTGATTGATATCGGTGATTTCCAGTTCCCCACGCGCAGAAGGTTTGATGTTTTTGGCGATTTCAACGACATCGTTATCGTAGAAATACAAACCAGTCACGGCGTAATTAGAGGCAGGGTGTTCAGGCTTTTCAATGATGGACTTGGCATGCATGTTTTCGTCAAAGTCCACCACCCCGAAGCGTTCTGGATCGTTGACGTGATAGCCAAATACCGTCGCACCAACTGGCTTAGAAGCAGCGCGCTGTAACATCTTGGACAAGCCGCCGCCATAAAAGACGTTGTCGCCTAAGATCAAGCACACTGAATCATCCCCGATAAAGTCGGCGGCTAAGATGAAGGCTTCCGCCAAGCCATTAGGATGTTCTTGAACTTTATATTCTAAGTTCAAGCCGAGGTCATGACCATCGCCAAACAGTTCTTCAAACCGTGGCAAGTCTTTAGGCGTTGAGATCAACATGATGTCTTTGATCCCTGCCAACATCAACGTGGACATTGGGTAATAGATCATCGGCTTGTCGTAAATCGGGATCAGTTGCTTTGAGATCGCCCGAGTGATTGGATACAATCGGGTCCCGGACCCACCTGCTAGGATAATACCTTTCATTTCTAAGAAATCCTCCCTGGTTTTAAGTCTCAGCTTCCAGTGTCGCTGAACCAAAACATACAGTATTAGATTATCACAAACTACTGGGTTTCAAAAATGGGAAAACTAGTAATTTGCTGACTTTGCCAAATATTTAAAGAACTGACCCTCAACGATGCACAATATTCTTGAGCAATCGAAACATTTCTCGTTCACCACGCGTTTTCGCAAACACGCCCAGTAACACAATTCCTACGATCAAAGCTACAACGATCATGTAGCCCATTACTGGCAATAAACCCACAGGATTGATTGCCACCAGCTTGATGATAAAGCTTTCAATCACAAGCAATGCCCCAAAAGCGGCCATGTAAATCCAGTATTTCGCATAAAAACCCAGCATCGAACGTTGGTAAGCACCTGAAAATAAAATCCAAGGATCCCACCAAGAGTTGACCAGGATATTGCCAATAATCGTCCCAAGCAACACGCCATTAATGCCTAAGCTAGTAAATTTCACCAGTAACAGACTGAGACCAAAGTTCACAACCGCCTCAACAATTGATTTCACGCGATAACCCCAAAATAAACCATAAGCGTTGATCATATTAAGTGCCGGTCGAAATTGACCGAACACAAAGTTGATGACAATAAACCAAACTGTTGACTCTGCCAGTTGATAATGCGAACCCACCCACAATTTAATAAATGGCGGAAAAGCCGCAAATGAAACCAAACCGATAAAGAAAACCGAAAACGCATTATAGAACGTAAACTGATTAAATAAATCAACTTGTTTATCTTTGTTGTTGCCTTCAGTGGCACCTAAATTCCCAAAACTGGCAATCACAGCGGCAAACACTTGCGTCAATAAACGCGTGATACTGGTCAAAATCAGCGCATAATTTGAATACAGGCCAACGACGGCTAAGCCGATAAATTTAGAGATTAAAATGTTATCGGTACCGGTTACCACAATCGAACCAATTTTAGAGGAGACAGTACCAACAACATTCTTTTTGATGTTATTCACGATGGATGGATCAATTTCAACATCGCTTTTTTCTTTGAGATACGGATAGAAATGGCGCGAGCGCATCGTGATGAAGATGTTCGACAAAATATTCGTCGCAATCAGCACGATCAAATAGCCGAAATAACTATGAAATAGCAACAAGAAGCCGATTTGGAAAACATACTTCAATGTCGACCAAATCAGCTGATTGGTGGCGTCAACATAGCTCTTTTGATCGGCAATCAGCAACGAACGATTATACGTAAAGAAATAACTCACCACGGTACTCAATAAGTATAAGAAGAAATACCAACGAATATGATCAATACTTGATCCTTTGGCCACAAACCAAGGGACGAAAAAGGTTAGCACTGATCCAGCAGCTAAAATCACCAAGCCAATGGTGTTATACACTTTACGGAACAGGTCCATAATGGCGGTGATTGCAGCTTGATTGTGATCAGCTAAAGGTTTATATAACGCATATGAAAAAGCGGCACCGATCCCGAGTTCTGCGAAAGAGAGAAACTGGATCAAATTACTAAATAACCCATTCGCACCCAAATACTGAGCGCCTAAGGTTTTCACAAAAATTGTTTGGGTCGCAAACTGCCCGACCATCATAATCAGTTGGCTCACCAAAGCCGTAGCGGCATTTTGGATTGAAGCACGTTTTCTCGAAACCATTAAAATTCCTCTTCCTAAAGCTGATTGCATTCAATCTGCATAGTTTACTCCTCATTATACAAGAAAAGCGCACAACATTAATCATTTGGTAAAAGTTTATCATTCACGGCTTCTAGCTCACGCTTTCGATCACACCGCATTTGGCGTCAAGTAACTAATATGTTAATCTATCCAAGGAAACGATTCGCACCAGTCCAGAAAGGTTGATATTTTGACAACACCCTCATCTATGCCGCATTCCGTTGTGGTCCTGCTTTCGACATATAATGGCGAACATTACTTGCGAGATCAAGTGACCAGTATTTTGAAGCAAACTGGGCTCAATACGCTATTTTCGCTGCGTCTTTATATCCGTGATGACCATTCGACGGACCAAACCTTTGAATTAATCAAACACTTGCAACATGAGTTTCCTGAGGCCATCGAAATTGTCGGCGACGGTCAAGAAAACTTAGGCGTGCGCGGTAGTTTTCTCGCCTTAGTCAAGCAAGCGCCGAAAAATCAAGATTTGTACTTTTTCAGTGATCAAGATGATATTTGGGAACCACAAAAAGTGACGACTTTTCTTGAACATGCGAAGATGCATCCTGATTCACAGCCAATGGGCTATTACAGCGATCTTTGGGTGGCAGATGCCAATGCGGTGGCGACTGGTAAGAAAATGAGCGATGTGGCGCATTGGCGCACAGACAACACCGATTATGAGTTCTTGTCGTTCAACTACCGGGTGACTGGCGCTGCATTTGCAATCAACGCCAAAGCCCAGGCAATGCTTGCCAACATGTCTTTTCAACTATTAAACTTGGCCAATATGCATGACTCATTTTTCGCATTGGCTATTGCTGCTACTGGCGAAATGGTGTTGATCAATGAACCGCTCACCCGTTATCGCCAACATGCCAACAATGTGGTCGGCGCTTCCGGACATCGTAAAACCTTGGCGGAACATTGGCACAGTGCTTTCGTTTTTCCCGGTCAAAAAATATTTAACAATGTGTTATTGGCACAGTTCATGACGGCACAACAACTTGGCTTTAATCATTCGAAAAACCGTGAAATCATGCAAGACTACCTCGATTATTACGCGGCCAAGCATTTTTGGAATCGTTGGCAAGCCGCTTTAAAAATCAAAGCTCACATATCCCAACCACACCCTACCTTGGGTCTGCTGAAAATAATGCTGGTCAACTGTACCCAATCGTTCAATTTACCAGATTAAATCATTTCTAGGCACCTTCAAGCAATCTCGCTAATTTTCAGCGTGGTTGCTTTTTTTGGCTCATAACCATTCATCTCTTTGAGTTGCCGACGCTAACCCAATTCGAGGAATGGTTATGATTACAAAAAAAGTTCCAATAGGACTAGGCATTGACCTGTCCTATCAGAACTTTTTGCGTATCGTTGCTACTTAACTTGTAAGCCTCGGCTATCGATCCAATACGTTTTGCCATTAGTCAGTTGAATCTGAGCAAATGAATTGCCAACGCTTGGGTTCCGGCTGGTGGTAACTTGTTGCAAGACGGTCACCGATTGGCCGTTAAAATTTTTAGCCAAGTTGTTTTCCACTGCACTTGCCGCATCCGTATTGTAAGGTGCTGAGTACAAGCCATCGGCACGACTGGTTTGATTGATCACAGCAGGTGTTGAAACGGCTTTGGTCGTCGTGATCGTATCATATTTGCTCATCGCAACACTCACCCCGCGGGCATCGATCCAATAAGTCTTCCCGTTGGCCAATTTGATTTGATCAAACACATTTCCGGCAGCAGCACTGCGATTAGTGGTTGCTTGTTGGATAATGGTGATCTGCTGACCCGCGAAAATCTTCGCATTATGATTTTCTTGAATACTCATCGCATCGGTATACCAAGGTGCAGAATACAAGCCATCTTGGCGCTTCGTTTGCGTGATCACCCCGGTTTGATTCAGTGCCTTGGTGCTTGTGATCGTATTGTAAGTCACTGGCTTCAACGCTTTGACATCGATCCACTTCACCTCACCGTTGCTCAAGGTGACCTGGGCGTAGGTCCCTTGTTGAACCGTTGCCAGTGCTGTAACTAAGACGCCGCGCCCGGCATATGCTACAGCATCGGTATTTGGCGTGGATGAATCTGGATCGCTTTGATAAGGATGGGCATATAACCCGTCTTTGCGCTTACTTTGATCGATCATTGCCGTGTAGTGTACCGCTTTTTGATCGCGAATTGGTTCATGTCCTTGAACCTTCACCCCGCGCACATCGATCCAGTACTTACGTCCATCTTTAAGCTGGATCTGATAAAACGCATTTCCAGCACTTGACGAACGACTCGTCGTCGCTTCAGCCAAGATTTTCACTGACTGGTGATTAAACGCTTTGGCATTATGATTTTCAGTGATCGAAAGGGCATCCGTATTCCAAGGCGCAGAATATAAGCCATCTCGGCGCTGACCTTCATTGATCGTCCCAACAGTGTTCAAGTTCTTAGTGCTGGTGACATGATCCACGTGAACCAACTGAATCCCAGCTTGATTGATCCAGTACGTCTTGCCATTGTTCAATCGAATCTGATAAAAAGCATTGCCTTCAGGTTCGTTAGCCGCACCATCTGTGGTGGCGCTTTGCAGGATCGTCACTGGTTGGCCATTAAAGCCCGCGGCATTGTGATTCTTGATCAAGGTGGCTGTATTGGTCAAAAACGGTGCCGAGTACAAGCCGTCGTGACGGTTTGCTTGATGGATACGCCCAACTCCAGTGGTAGAACTGGTGGTCACCACATGATTGTAAAGATCAGTCGTCAAGCCGCGTTTGTCCATCCATTCAACCGCGCCATTATTTAATTTAATCTGGCAGAAAGTGCCAACAGCCGTGGTCGCTTCAGCGGAAACTGGCACCACTTGGTCGTTAAAGACATGCGCGTTGCTGTTTGGGTAGATATTTGACAGCTTCGTATTAAATGGTCCATCTGGGTATAAGCCGTCTGTTCGGCCTGCCTGCTTGATCCGAGCTTGATAGTGCACCGTCTGCTGGGCGCTGATCGCATCAAAGTTACCGACAGCCACTGCGCGGGCATCGGTCCAGTAAGTGGCCCCATTAACAAAGCGAATTTGATAGAACGTATTGCCTGCAGCAGCGGAGCGCGTGGTCGTGGCTTTTTTCAACACCTGAACCACTTGACCATTGCGCGCAACTGCATTCTTGTTTTGGCGGATGCTTGCCTTATTGGTGTAGTATGGCGCAGAATACAACCCATCTGAGCGCCCAGCTTCATTCACTTTACCTGGCAAGTTAACCGCCGTCGTCGCAGTGACTTTGTCATAAGCTCGCGCACCATTTAACGGACTTGGGTAACGACTCTTGTAGTAGGCATTCGCTAAATCATAAAATTGAGTGGTATTATAGCCCCATTTTTTTAAATAGGCGATCGGATCAACGTGATCTGTTCCGCCTAAGTAATGGGTCACATCATAATGCGTCCAAAGCGTGCCCACCCCAGCGTGTTGGGCTGCAAGGGTCAAGGTCCAATTAAAATGATCCGCTAAATAGGCCACATACCACGCCGCATTATTGATTGATTTGGCAAATTTCGTCGCATTCCGTGCAGTGACCAATTCGAATTGAACGAAGCGATGATTGGCGTATGGCCCTGCACCCCAACAACCTTTTTCAATGTCATGAATATTCAAAATCGTATTGGCATCGATAAACGTATGCACAAAGGCATTCTGCCAGCCAACATTGATCTCGTAATCAGCTTCACTCCGCGCTGAATACGTCTTCTCATTGGCTGTATAGTGGAAGACGACACCATTGGGTTGTTTATCTGGCGTCGAATAATCAAAAATCTCAAAATTATGTAAATCTTTCGTGATGCCTACCGGTGAGAGATTATGACTGGTGATATAAGCATTCACACTTGATGACACCGTTAAATATTTAGCCGGCGCACTCGCCGCTTGCGTGCGGTTGATATGCTGCGCCACGCCTAAGTAAAACCCCGTTAAAGCCACTGCAACCGTTGCCATGGCTTGGATCCATTTTTTTCTCATGTTTTTCCCTGCCCAACCTGAATTTCGTAAGCAGGAGATAACCACACGTTCATAACGCCAAAATCGGGTCAAGGCACATCTCTATGATGTGTCTTGGCCCGATTTTCTATTGCTAGTCCAGACTAATGTTCCATGGCAAGTATGGCGCCAGC